>NZ_NEGM01000019.1:0-31748 GCF_002135275.1 Acinetobacter sp. ANC 4973 | reverse complement strand
TGGAAAAAGCGAAGGCATACACTGAAAAGTGCATAAATAAGACCCAAGCAAGTATCCATAAACAGTTGTGCTGGCGACAATAGCAAGAGTGAACCACCTGATCCCTTCCCGAACTCAGAAGTGAAACCTCTTCGCGCTGATGGTAGTGTGGGGTTACCCATGTGAGAGTAAGTCATCGCCAGCTCATTATTCCTAAAACACCCCCAACCTAAACGTTGGGGGTGTTTTTTTATGTGGGGAATTTGATTTAAGATCATTTATTTAGGGGAGGTGGATCGATCTAACCACTTTACATACAAAATAATGATCAAAATACGCTGTCGGGCTGAAGTTTACTTTTTAAAAATTATTACTATCGCATCGTTTAATAAGAATTGGTTTTAAATTTCGGCTTTTAATACAAAAATTAAGCATTGTGAAGTTGAGTTTATTGATATTTTAACTGCTAGATAATAAAAAATCCTTGTTATTTTGATATAGCGCTTTTCTTTATTTGATGAGTTGGGTGTGTTTCTGTAATGATTTATACTTAAATTTATTATGATTTTTAGCTGAAAGGCTTTTATTTTTTAGTACTTTAATTGTCTATTGTTTTTGGAAATATAAAAATAGGTTGCTGGTTTGTAGTCTCTATATGTTTTTATCAATATGGGTAGATATGTGGAAATTATTAGATTTTTCTTTTAATCTATTTTTTAATTTATATTATTTTGAATGAAATTATGTTATAAAAATATAAAGCGGCATGAAAATTGCTTATAAAAAATATTGAAAAAGAGTAGAGGTAATATGAAGTTATCGGTTGGATTAAAAGTTGCGAACTCCTTGTCGTTGACACCGCAGTTGCAGCAGGCCATTCGTTTGCTTCAGCTCTCGAGTTTGGAACTTGAGCAAGAAATTC
This sequence comes from Acinetobacter sp. ANC 4973, assembly GCF_002135275.1. Classification (NCBI taxonomy): domain Bacteria; kingdom Pseudomonadati; phylum Pseudomonadota; class Gammaproteobacteria; order Moraxellales; family Moraxellaceae; genus Acinetobacter; species Acinetobacter sp. ANC 4973. The sequence goes on along the minus strand of NZ_NEGM01000019.1, from coordinate 30,847 downwards.
AAACTCAATTGGATAGTAACCCTTTATTAGAAAAAGTAGAAGAGCAGTCGAATATAGAGAGTTTATCTTCTTTACAGGAGCAAGAAAAAGAACATGACAATAAAGATTTGACCAATGAATTGAATGCCAATACTTTACCTGATGATTTACCCGTTGATACGGATTGGGATGATATTTATAGTCATCAGCCAACGAGTCTAGGTTCACCTGAATATGAGGAGCGTGAGGATAACCGTCAAGGGCATTTGGGTTTAAAAGAGCACATGCTTGAACAGATTAATTTATTGCATTTTTCACAAGTTGATCGCCTGATTGCGCATTGTATTGTTGATTCCTTAGATGAAAAGGGTTTTTTAGATGCAGAAATCGCTGAAATAACAACCTCAGTTCAGCATTTACTGGAGTCTATGGATTACGATGATGAAGTTGAAGATGATGAAGTTATTGTTGTTTTAAAGCATATTCAGCATCTTGATCCGCCTGGGGTGGCATCACGTAATTTAGCCGAATGTTTGTTGGTACAATTAGAAAGTTTACCCGTACAAACAGCATGTCGTCGTGAAGCAATAATTTTACTAAACCATTATGAATTATTAATTTCTAATGAATTACCAAAACTGGTAAAACAGACTGGTTTAAATCCAGATCAATTAAAATGTGCTGTTGATTTATTGAAAACATTGAAAGCCTATCCGGGAATGGAGTTTGAAGAAAAAGATTCAGACTATCAAATTCCAGATATTGTGGTGATGAAGAAAAATGCACATTGGCAAGTACAATTAAATCCAGACATTATGCCGAAATTACGCATTAATTCTTTTTATGCCAACATGATTAAACGTGCAGATCAAAGCAATGATAATCAATATTTACGTAATCAAATGTTAGATGCTAAAAATTTTATTAAAAGTGTGGATGAACGACATAAGACCTTATTAAAAGTTGCTACATGTATTGTTGAGCATCAAAAGATGTTTTTAGAAATTGGTGCGGAAGGGATGAAGCCTTTGGTGCTGCGTGATGTTGCAGAAGAAGTGGATTTACATGAATCTACGGTATCACGTGTGACGACAAATAAATTTATGCTGACACCACGTGGTTTATTTGAACTGAAATATTTCTTCTCCAGTCATGTCGCGACAACGTCGGGTGGAGAAGCCTCCTCAATTGCAATTCGTGCGAAAATTAAAAAACTCATTTCTGAAGAAAATCCGCGTAAACCCTTGTCAGATAATATTATTGCGACTTTATTAAAAGAGGATGGGGTTGATGTCGCACGTCGAACCGTTGCTAAATATAGAGAGTCGTTACATATTCCATCATCTTCTGAACGAAAAGTGTTGATCTAAATTTTAAAGTGTGGCTATTCTAGAGGTTCATTATGACAAGATAATGAATCTCTTTTTTACTTAAGGAATAGCCAGAATGATTTAATGTTGAATGTGCAGGATTTTTTTTGCTGTCATTAGATCGACTTGGCAATTCCTTTATTACCCTAAAAGAAGGTGAGGGATAGAACTATGCAAATAACAATCCGTGGTCATCATTTAACTATCACCCCTGCAATTGAAGAAGATATTCGGCTTAAATTTTCGCAAATGACCAAGCATCTAGATCAAATAAATAGCATGCAGGTGAAACTCTCAAAAGATCATCAAATTGATAAACATTCTAAAAAAGGCAGTGACAATCATATTGCTGAAGCGATTATTCGTTTACCTGGAATAGAAATGTTTGCTCAAGCCAGTGCGGATGATATGTATACTTCGATTAAAAAATTAACAGAAAAACTTAAACGACAATTGCATAAACATCGGAAAATGCAGGTCGAGTATCAGCCTTTACTGGTATAGTTTGGTTTTTTAAATAAAAAGAGGTTTTTAGTGACCTCTTTTTTTATAGATAAAATGTTATACGTTAATGATTTATTTTTCATATTTATAGTAAAATGGCAGGTTTACACCGTTGGTCCTATAAGAGGTCTTTGTGATGAATAGTGAACAGCTCACTGAAATTTTAAAAGCTGCTTTTCCAGAGGCTGAAGTTGCGGTTAGTGGGCAAGGCGGTAAGTTTGATCTTCGAATCGTTGATGAACAATTTGAGGGAAAACGTCCTGTCGCACGTCAACAAACGGTTTATGCTCCGTTAAATTCATATATTGCCAGCGGTGAAGTACACGCGGTAACTATTCGTGCAATGACCAAAGAAGAATGGCGTAAAGCAAGCTTATTCGGAGCTTAGAACTAAATGGATAAATTTTTAATTCAGGGCGGCGTTAAGCTCGAAGGTGAAGTACGCATCTCTGGTGCAAAAAATGCAGCGTTGCCTTTACTTGCAGCCATGATTCTTGCAGATAGCCCGATTACTTTGACCAATGTGCCGAACCTTAAGGATGTCAATACTTTAGTTCAATTGATTGGCGGTTTAGGTGTTCAAATTTCTTATGAAGGTGACACAGTTAAAGCTGATGTTTCGACATTGGATAATCAGTTTGCACCCTATGAATTGGTGAAAACCATGCGTGCATCCATTTTAGTGCTGGGTCCATTATTAGCGCGTTATGGTAGTGCACAAGTGTCACTTCCAGGGGGTTGCGCGATTGGTTCACGTCCAGTGGATCAGCATTTAAAAGCACTAGAAGCTTTAGGTGCGCATATTGAAGTTGAAAATGGTTATGTACATGCCAAAGTCGATGGTCGCTTAAAAGGTGGCGAAGTTGTCTTTGATATGGTGACGGTTGGTGGAACTGAAAATATTCTAACTGCTGCGGTATTGGCGGATGGTGTAACCACCATTCGTAATGCGGCACGTGAACCTGAAATTACTGACCTTGCGCTCATGCTCATTAAAATGGGCGCAAAAATTGAAGGTCTAGATACAGATACATTGGTTGTGACTGGTGTGGAAAGTTTACATGGCTGTGAATATGCTGTGGTTGCTGACCGTATTGAAACGGGTTCATATCTTGCTGCTGCTGCAATTACTGGTGGTAAAGTGAAAACTACACATACGGATCCAAATCTTCTTGAAGCTGTGTTAGACAAATTCGAAGAAATGGGTGCCGAAGTGACGCGCGGTGAAGATTGGATTGAACTTGATATGATGGGCAAACGTCCGAAAGCAGTCAGCTTCCAAACCTTACCTCATCCAGAATTTCCAACCGATATGCAAGCACAAATTATGGCTGTGAATGCCATTGGTCGTGGTTTCGCAACGATTTCTGAAACGATTTTTGAAAACCGGTTTATGCATGTGCCTGAGCTTTCTCGTATGGGCGCAAATATTCAGGTTGAAGGTAATGATGCTGTTGTGACTGGTGTAGACAAACTTTCTGCAGCGCCAGTGATGGCAACCGATTTACGTGCTTCATTCTCTTTAGTTTTGGCTGCTTTAGCAGCGGAAGGGGAAACATTGATTGACCGTATTTATCATATTGATCGCGGTTATGAAGATATTGAAGCAAAGTTACAGGGTTTAGGTGCCCAAATTAAGCGAGTAAGTTAATGAGTGATATGAGAAACGATGATCCAAACTTTGACGTAATGGGCAATTTTGATCATGGTTTAACTTTAGCATTAAGCAAAGGACGTATCTTAAAAGAAACTTTACCGTTGCTTGAAACAGCAGGAATTAACTTACTGGAAGATCCAGATAAATCACGTAAGTTAATTTTTCCGACCACCCATAAACAGGTGCGTATTTTAATTTTACGTGCTTCAGATGTACCGACTTATGTAGAAAATGGTGCGGCTGATTTGGGTGTTGCGGGTAAAGATGTGTTGATGGAACATGGTGCACAAAATGTGTATGAGCCACTCGACTTGAAAATTGCCAACTGTAAACTGATGACCGCAGGTAAGGTTGGCATGGTTCGCCCGAAAGGCCGTTTAAAGATTGCCACGAAATATGTAAACCTGACGCGTCAATATTATGCGAGCTTGGGTGAGCAGGTTGATGTGATTAAGCTTTATGGTTCGATGGAACTTGCACCATTGGTTGGTTTAGGCGATTACATTGTTGATGTCGTTGATACAGGTAATACACTTCGTGCCAATGGTCTTGAGCCACTTGAAGAAATTTGTACAGTTTCTTCTCGCCTCATTGTCAATAAAGCCAGTTTTAAGCGTAAGCAAATGCTGTTAAATCCAATTTTAGCGCAGCTTGAAAAAGCAGTTGCTGAGCGTCAAAGCCAAAAATAAGTCTTGGTCTTGTTTGGATTATCAAAAACCGTCGTGAATCACGACGGTTTTTTTATGGTTAATGTTTGGCTGTTTAAAAATACCAATAAAATAATTTGCCGAATCATTTCAAAAGTTATTTTCTATGAAGCTTGAGCGATAGATATGCTATTGATATCCAAAAATGCAACGAAACAAGGTAAACTAATCTTTTCTTCATTCACCTTGTAGGTAAATTGATGCGACGTTTATCGACTCAAGATCAAGACTTTCAACAAGTCTTTGCCGATTTATTGGCGTTCGAAACAGTCAACGATCCAGAATTGTTAAAAACAGTAGACCAAATCATTGCAGATGTTCGTGAACATGGCGATGAACATGTTTTAAAACTCACACAACAGTTCGATCGACATCCTGCGCATCAATTCTCAGATTTGGAACTGACTCAAGATGCATTAAAAGCGGCATTTGAGGGCTTAAATAGCGAAGTGCGTGAAGCTTTGGAGCTTGCAGCAAGTCGTATTCGTGAATTCCATCAAGTGCAAAAGCAAGAAGGCTGGACCTATGTGGATGCGTTAGGAAATACGCTAGGTCAAAAAATTACACCACTTGATCGTGTCGGAATTTATGTACCGGGTGGTTTGGCCTCGTATCCGTCTTCAGTGCTGATGAACGCTGTACCTGCACATGTTGCGGGTGTGCCTGAAATTATTATGGTGGTGCCTGCGCCAAAGGGTGAGTTAAATCCATTGGTTTTAGCCGCTGCCTATTTAGCAGGTGTAAGCCGCGTCTTTACCATTGGTGGAGCGCAAGCTGTTGCAGCTTTAGCGTATGGTACAGAAACCATTCCATCGGTTGATAAAATTACTGGACCGGGAAACCGCTTCGTTGCTGCGGCAAAACGTGCGGTATTCGGTCAAGTCGGGATCGATATGATTGCTGGGCCATCTGAAATTTTGGTCTATGCAGAAGGTGAGAACAATGCGCAATGGTTGGCGATGGATCTGTTGTCACAAGCTGAACATGACACTGTTGCCCAAGCGATTTTCATCACACCAGATGAACAACTTTTAAATGACGTTGAACAAGCCATTGAAGAGCATTTAGCGAATTTACCAAAAGCTGAAATTGCACGTACTTCAATTGCCAATCGTGGTGCACTTATTTTGGTGAAAGATCGTGCTGAGGCGATTGAGCTGATTAACCAAGTAGCGGCTGAGCATTTAGAGCTGTGTTTAGATGAAGCTCAAGAAATGGCGGAAGATATTCGTCATGCTGGTGCGATTTTTATGGGGCGTTATACCCCTGAAGCGATTGGCGATTATTGTGCAGGGCCAAACCACGTATTACCGACATCGGGTACGGCACGCTTTTCATCGCCATTGGGTGTGTATGATTTCCAAAAACGTTCCAGCTTGATTATGTGCTCGCAAGAGGGGGTAAAAAGCCTTGCGAAAACCGCTGATATTTTGGCACAAGAAGAAAACTTGGATGCACATGCACGTTCAGCACGTTATCGTTATCAATAAGCTTTGATTGATATAAAAGGCTGATTGATCAGCCTTTTTTTAAGCCTATAACAGATTTGATTGAGATATTGAAAGATGAACATTACAACAGAACAAATGCGGTTTTGGAGTCCTGAAGTACGTGAATTAGAACCGTATGTACCGGGTGAGCAACCGAAAATCCAAAACTTACTTAAATTAAATACCAATGAAAATCCATATCCGCCATCACCGAAAGTAGTCGCAGCGGTACAAGCCGTTTTGGCTGATTCTGCCGATGTATTACGTTTATATCCAGATCCAGATGCTTCTGCATTAAAGCAAGCGATTGCGATGCAGCAGAATGTTGATGTTGCAAATGTCTTTGTCGGTAATGGTTCAGATGAAGTTTTAGCCCATATTTTTAAAGCATTTTTTGTGCAAAATAAGCCTATCCTTTATCCTGATATTACCTATAGTTTCTATCCCGTTTATAGTCAATTTTTTGCAGTCAAAACCAAAATATTACCATTGAATGATGATTTTGAAATTGTGCTAGACGATTATAAACAAGCCAATGGCGGTATCATTATTACCAATCCTAATGCACCGACCAGTATTGCGCTGGGGGTATCTGCGATTGAAGAAGTGTTGCAAGCCAACCCGAATTCAGTGGTGGTGATTGATGAGGCTTATGTTGATTTTGGTGCGCAATCTGCGGTCAGCTTAGTTGAAAAATACGAAAACTTAGTGGTGTGTCAAACCACATCGAAATCACGATCACTTGCGGGTTTGCGTGTCGGTTTTGCAATTGCGCAGCCCCATTTAATTGCTGGGCTTGAAGCGGTCAAAAACAGTTTTAATTCTTATCCAATGGATCGTTTTGCCATTGCAGCTGCGGTTGCTTCATTTGAGGATCAAGCTTACTTTGAAGCACAATGCCAAAAAGTGATCGCAAGCCGTGACAAGCTGGTGACCGAATTAGAAAGCATGGGTTTTAAGGTTTTACCATCGAAAGCCAATTTTATTTTTGCATCATTACCCAGCAAAGATGCGGGTGAACTGGCTGCACAATTACGTGAACAAGGGATTATTGTGCGCTATTTCAATAAACCGCGTATCAACCAATTCTTACGTATTACCATTGGTACGGATGAGCAAAATAAACGTCTAGTAGATACCTTAAAAAATGATATCTTAGCTTAAGCGTTAAATTTCAGGTGATTTTTGCCATGTATTGAGTAGGTCAAGCATGGCAGAAACCTTATCAAAACATTCTTGATATTCTGCGTCGCAATCTGAAGCGATCGTTACACCACCACCGGCCCATAACGACACATCTTCTTGGTACTTTTGGATGGAACGAATCAAAATATTCCAAGAACCTGTACCATCAAAATTAAAATAACCAAGGCTACCGCAGTAAGCACCACGTGGAGCACCCTCTAGTTCATCAATAATTTGCATGGCTCGAATTTTGGGGGCGCCGGTAATTGAGCCACCAGGCAGTGCAGACATCAGTACATCAAAGGGATTGGTGTCATCTTTGAGCGTGGCTGTGACTTCGCTGACCATATGATGAACTTGGTTAAAAGATTCAATTGCAAAAAGTTGCGGGGTTTTTACCGAACCTGTTTCAGCATAAACACTCAGATCATTACGCAGTAAATCGACAATCATCACATTTTCAGCTTGATCTTTTTGAGAATGAATCAAGCGTTGTTTTGACTCTTCATCTTGCTTTGGGTCAGCATAACGAGGCATTGTACCTTTGATGGGACGAGTCACAATTTTTCGATTTGCTTCAAAATCAATGAACAGTTCAGGTGAGCAGCTTAACAGTTCAAAATCATCAATTTTGAGGTAGCCAGAATAGGGAGCATCGGTGAGTTGCCAAAAATCTTCAGCGATATCCAATAAGCAACCTTGCGCTTTTGCTGTAAATTCTTGTGTTAAATTAATTTGATAGCAGTCGCCAGCTTTAATATATTCTTGCACTTGCTTAAATGCAGATCGATATTCATTTTTATTCCAACGTGCACTACATACTTGAGTCAGTCGGAAAGACTGATGTTTTGTGTTGGTTAATGCAGCTTGAATCAATTGGAAAATTTCTTCAGCCTCATCTTCATCACTAAAAAAAGTCCAACCTTGCTGAGTCAATTTCAGATAGCTACGATAAATACCTAAAAATAAAGCGGGTTGTTTTTTTTCTTGCAGAGAGACTTGTTGTTGCGCAGCAGTATCATAACTGATGAAACCAATTAGCCCCCCTTTAAAATCACTTTGATATGTTTGAGTATTGTCTTGAAAAAAATGATTAAAATGAATAGGTGATGATTTTTCTTGATAGTAATGTAGAGAAACTCGTTTGAAACTTTGAATAATTTGATCTTGCTTCAACATATATTCGGAAGCAAAAAATGCGATCACAGGTTGGTTTACATTTTTCAAATAAACCAAATGTGTGAGATGTGATAAGGATGAAAGTATTTGAGCGGGACTAAGCCATTGTTCAGTCAGCAATTTTTGAAAAACAATAGGATTATTCATACGGTGTTAAATTACAGCAAAGGATACAAGTGAGTACTATTCTATAACAATGTTTATGCATAAAAACTGTAAATACCGTTTGTCGGTAACATATAGATTGCGACCAACAGCAGTTGAACAAAAAATGACACAGATATAACTTAACTAGGGCAAATAGACTGCTCAAGGAAAAGATTCACTGTTGTCAGAAAACGAAAAACAATAGGTGATATCGAGTGGTTAACAATCAAAAAAATAATACTCTTGGGAGAGTACAAAGATGAAAAAATTTACTAAACTTGCTTTAGTTTCTTCATTGGCAATTAGTGCAAATGCGATGGCAATGCAAGCAATGGATGATGCTTCATTGGGCGCGACCACTGGTCAAGATGGTATTAACATCGGGATTGGTATTTCAAAAATCGAAATTGAAAAACTTTATATTCATGATAATGATGGTCTAGCTGCAGCAGGTGCAGCAGGTGATGCTGGCTTTGGTGGTACTGGTACAGCTGGTGCAATTGTGATCAAGGGGAATGGTACAGGTGTCACAGCGACTAAAGGTATTGTGATTGGTGCTAACTATGACAACGCTGGTGCATATCTATTGGCATCACGTAACTTGGCAGACTTGCAAATTGATAGTGATGCGGGTACAGGCGCTAATGGTGCATTTATCAATATTGCTGCTCAAGTGTCTGGCTTAGATATTAATATTGGTGAAATTGGTGTAACGGCATCTGGTGTAGCTGGAGCAGGGACTAATGCGGGTACAATCCGCCGTGGTGGTAAAGATGATGCAGGTGCAGGTCAAAATTATAATGCAATCTTAAGTGGTTTATCGCTTAAAACAGGCCAGATGACTGCCAATATCCAATTGGGTGCAGCTCCTCAAGGTGCGATGATTAAATTGAATACCACAATGGTGGGTGGTCTTGAAATTAAGAACCTAGGTATTTTGGATAATTCAACTAAACAGGGTAGTGGTGATGGTACTGCTGGTAACCGTGCTGCTGGTGAAATTTTTGTTGAGAGCATTAAGGTTGCAGATGCAAATTCTACAGATTTAACAATCAAGCAAAGTGTTAGTGTGATCGGTAAAGAAGGCGCGAATAATGGTTATATTCGTATGGTCAGTAGCTCAGGTCCAATTGATAACTATGTAAAAGGCGTTCATTTAGGTAGCCGTACTGCTGGTTCAATTGGTGACGTAGAGGTTCAAGGTCTGCAAACTTACTTTAGCCCAGCTATGGGTACTTATGTCCCTGGTTCTATCATTACCATTTCTGGTCGTTAATTTTGAATTGAAAAAAGCGCGTGATTTCACGCGCTTTTTTTTACAAAAATAATGTGAAATTTTTCAAAAAAGCTAAAAAAAGTAAAAAAAAGCTGTTTTTTTTTATAAAAAAAGGTATCTTCATTTTTACATGGATGTAGAGCATTTGCTCTAGAAAAATAATGAACATAGGCACGTCATGCCGATAACTAGAAAAGTTAAAAAGATATGTTAGAGATCGCATTAGGCTCGGCATTGATGTACTACTTTGCCACAGAAGCCTTTGAAATTAAGAAAAAACCAGCGGAAGCTGTTTATTACACAGAAACATTGGATTCTCGACAAGATTCTTTTAGTCGGATGCACCGTGAGCCTGTTCTCATCAAACCTGCTTTAGAGGATCAGTTTCGTGGCATTGTCCGTCAAGCATATGACTATAGTTGTGGGTCTGCAGCATTAACGACATTGTTAAATGGATATGTGGGTACGCAATTATCTGAACAACAAACCATGAATGGTCTGTTGAAGTTTGGTGAAACTGAAAAAATTATTGAACGTCGAAGTTTCTCTCTTTTGGATATGAAGCGCTTTGTCGGTGCATTAGGTCTAGAAAGTGGTGGATATAAAGGCGAATTTTCAGATTTAGTCACACAGGCTCAGCCTGCTATTGTGCCAATTTCTTATGCAGGATTTAAGCATTTCGTTGTTTTTAAGGCTTATAAGAATGGTCGCGTCTATGTGGCTGATCCTGCATTGGGGAATATCAGCTTTAATGAACAGCGTTTTAAAGATATTTGGGAAAACAATACGCTTTTTTTAATTAATGTCGCTCCTGAAAACAGAAAAAAATTCTTAGCACTTCAAGATTCAGATTTACGACATGTAGAGGATGCAACAGTGAATCGCTATGCTTTTGTTGATTTGCAATATCCACAATTTTATATGGATAAAATTGCAGATAAAGCATCAACAATTCGTTTAGATAAAAATTTAAATGAAGAATCAGAAAATTTTGGTAAACCTACCTATAATTTTTTACGTCTTTATTACAAGAGTAAATAAAGTTTAAAAGTGACAGATTAAAAAAATAAAAATGGTGAGATGGAATATGAATCGTAAATGGATGAACAAAACTTTATTGGCTTTGAGTATTCAAGTGGCAATAGGGGGGGCATATGCAGCAGAGGAACCAGCGCTGGGTGGGTATGATGTTGTTGAACAACAAGCAGATGTTGATTTAACTGTATCACAAGCGACTCCTTCTCAATCGGAAGGGGGGGCAGTGGTAGAAGAGCCAGCACTGGGTGGGTATGAAAATGTAGAGGAGCCAGCAGCAGCGGTATCTACACCTGTACCGTCTTCAGCAAATACGGCAACGCAACCTGTCAATGAACAATCACAAGCCTCTTCAGCATTACAACAGCAAGAAGGTGATGCGAGTAAGGAAGCAAGTTTACAAGAAGTTTTCACCTCAAATGAAAGACAGTATTCATTAATCAAAAAAGGTGATATTTCATCTTATTATGATATTGATTATACGTATTATCGTGATACGCAAATTGATGCTGAAATGGCCAAAGGTCAGCTTTATCAATTGCGTGTTCAAGAAAATGCAACACATTCAATGACCAATACTTTTACTGCGCAGTATGGTGTCCTCGATAATTTAACCTTTACTGCTTCTTTACCATTAGTTGCAAAAACAGATTTATTAAAAGATACCTCTACAGCAGGTTTAGGTGATATATCTTTTGGTGCACGTTGGGAGCCCTTCCCACTAAAAACGGGTCGATTACCGCTGATTTTATTTGGTAATGTATCGACTAAAACAGGTGATAGTCCGTATGAAGTAAATGCAGCCGATGACCTAGGAACGGGAAAAGGGTATTACTCGGCGGGTGTTGGTGCCAGTACACGTAAATATATAGATCCTGTGGTACTTTTTGCCTCTGTTTCAGCAAATTATGGATTTAAAGAAACGGAGCTTAATCAGAAACGTGGTTCACGTACTATTAATGAGTTTGAACCTGGGATTAGTGGCGGTTTTGCTTTTGGTTTTGCTTATTCGTTTAACTATGATGTTTCTATGACGATGTCATATCAGCAGAGTTTTAACACTGGATCAGAATTTACCTATAGTTCTGGTGAAAGTTATTCTCCCGCTGACCAGACCAGTTCTACTTTAGCAATTTCATTGGGTGTTCGTGTTTCACCAGAAACCATTGTAAATGGAACGGTGGGCATAGGCTTAACAGAAGATGCACCTGATGTTTCTTTAGGTTTGTCATTCCCACTTGATATTTTAGGTTTCGGTAAGAAACTACGCTAAGAGGGTGGTCGTATGTATAAGATTCGACTTCGCCCGTTAGCAGCAGCAATTATATTATCGGGCTGTTCAAGTGCAACGTTTGCTCAATTGGGGCAAAATTTGTCTGTTGATATTCGATCACTCAGTATGGGGAATGCTGTTACGGCAGATCCTCCAGGCATTAGTGCCATTCATTTTAACCCAGCCGCTTTGACCAAAATTGAAGGCTTACAAACCGACGTGCAGGGGATTCTTGCTAATTTTGATATTAAAAGAGAGTTTTCAGTTCCAGCAGGTTACAACGTATTTGGTTACTCTGATGATCCAATGGTGTGTAATGATGGCCCTGAGGTTTCTTCAGATTTGTGTACGGACTTTAAGGGCACCGTGAATGGTGATGTAGAGTACGTCAGTTTATATGTGCCAATATTGAAAAAAATGGTTGATCTGGGTGAAGGGATACCGATGGCTGCACCTACAGCAGGTATTGCCTATAAACCACCCGGTTCAAAAATGACGTTTGCCACAGCAATGTATGCACCTTTAGTTGCTGGTTTTGGTGCTGAAAATGGTAATGCTGGGAATTATATGGGGCAACAAGTTGCTCTGGAACGGATTACCTATTTATCACCATCAATTGCTTATGAAGTAAATGACGCTTTGTCGATTGGTGCTTCAGTTGGGATGTCTTATCAAGCGATTGGCTTAAAAACAGATTTGCGTTTTCCCAATGAATTGATTGGTATGCTCAGAATGATCGATGAGGTCGTTTGTACCCCTTTCAAGGAAAATCAGGACATTATTACCGACATCTTGCTTCTTGGTATGTGTAATACCGAAGAGGGGATGAATCCTTTTGGCCGTTTTGGACAAATGCAGCTGGCATTAGAGCAGTCGCTCAGTCCAAGTTATAACCTTGGTGTTTTGTGGGAACCGACCGAAGATTTTAGTTTTGGGATGGTTTATCAAAGCTCTGCAAAAATGCGTCTAAAAGGTAAATACCATATTGATAATGCTAAAGCGCCGCAGGAGCTTATTAAAGGCTTAATGTCTTCGCCAACAGGACAAATTCTTGCCGCAATTTTAGGTTTTCCGAGTGTGGTTCCTGCCAGTGAGTCAGGTCTTGTTTCAATGGACTTTGAATACCCTGCACATTTTCAAGCAGGTGTGAAATATAAGGTACTACCTGATTTACAAGTTAATTTTGATGTTGGATGGACAGATTATAAGGCTTGGGATAAGTTTAAATTTGAATTTGATCGACAAATTTCAGCATTAAAAATTGCCAAATTACTCTCGGCAAATATTGGGGATACGTCTTTAGCGTTGCCGCTAGAATTTACCTCACCATGGAATTTTGGCATAGGCTTGGAATATTCAGCGACAGATCGTTTGAAGTTGCGTGCGGGGTATGAGCCTCGTACCAGTGCAATTCCTGATAATAAACGCAATACGATGGTGCCGATTAACAATGCACAATTGTTTGGTTTAGGGGTGGGTTACCGTTTTGACGCAGATACGGATGTAGATTTGTCGATTGGTTTTCTGCGTAGTAAAGATAAAATTCCAGCAAATTCGAGTAGCCTAGCAAACCAAACAGGTGTTAATAATATTCTATTGAATCCTTATGCAGGTCTAAATGTTAAAACGGATACGAAAGTCACAATTCTAGGATTGAACTATAGAACCAGATGGTAGGTATATTGAAAATAATGAAAAAAAAATTATTGGTGAAATCGATACTGACATTATGCCTTTTAGATGTATCTTTTTCATATGCAGGTGAGTTTTATACCATTATTGGTCCAGATGGTCGACCGATGGTCGTACAACAAAGAAGTCTGCCGCTCAAAAGCAAGGTTGCTGAAGTTTTAACGCAACAGCAACCACCTGCTCCAGAGCAAAAACAAGTGCCAGACATTCAGCAACCAATCGCTGTAGCTGAAATAAAGTCATCCAAGGGTTTAGAGTTGTCGGTTGATCATCAATCATTGGCGAACACGACAGCAAAAAATTCTAATGTTGCTGATCAAGCTCTACAACAACATGTTGTACAGGTTGCATCTAAAAATGAAGAACAAAAGAAAGATGTTTTAAAGCCAAAGCCCGTGATTGAGAAAGTTGTACAGCAGCCGAGCTTAGCTCTTGTGGTAAAACAACCAGAAGCTGAAAATACCGATGCTTTTATGAGTATCAATGGTGAAAAATATATTAGAAATGAATACTTAGAAGATAAGGAATTTAATCTAGAGGGCAAAAAGCGTTTTTATGCAATGCCTGAAGGGATCATTGATATTAAGCATGGCGCAACGCGACTACAATTGGTAGAAAGAGAAAAAGGGGTAAGTAAATCCATCATACAGTCACTTTTTAAAAACAATCAAAAAAAAGAGAGTGGCCCCATTACATTGTCATCGACATATTATCGAATTTCACAAGCGGATGTGGTGGATAGCTTAGGACAACAATGTATTCAAGATAAAAAAATTAAAAATGCCAAAACCGTGAGTTTGGGGAAAGAGGTTAATCTATGGCCACGAGTACCTTTAAAAGATCAATTCGATTTTGAAATTGTGCAGGTATCCAATGCAATTCAAAATATTCAAATTAATTCTTACGCTTCACGTCAACAGGATCCTACTTTTTATTGGCCCTTTGTGGTCTTTTTAGATGCAAATGCTTGTGTCCTAGAAGGTGCAGGTGGTTTTAAAAATCATGATGCAGTGGCATCTTTTACTTCCTATGAAAAAATTGAAGGGGTGATTCATGTCCCACTTAAAAGCCAATATATATTACTCACACCTTTAGCCAGTGCCATCGATTTAGAGAACAGAGCACTGACCAATCAAGGTCAATTAAAGTTAATTGCCATTCGTTAAGAATAGAACAAGAGAATTCAGGATGAAAAATAAATATTTACTCCCTTTTACACTCACAACATTGATGGCTGCTTTGAGTGGCTGTGGTGGTGAGAGCGCTAATATTACTCCCGAGACGTATGATTCAAGTACGGCAAATGGTGCATGTACACCAAAAATGAATGGGTGTGTAGAATTTGCTTTAGATTATCCATTGGATGGACTTAATTTTACCTGTAGTAGTGATACAACCAATAGTTTTATCTCAATATTAGATTTGAGTGATGGTGCTGCAACAGGAAGTTGTAGAACAGGCGATAAAGTCACTTTCTTTATCAAAGGTGAAAAAGATAAAAAAATTAATTTAGGTGTGGTCGAGTTAAATAAAGTGGCACGACTCAGCACTAATCAAGTCCCTCGTTTAACCATTTTGGATATGGCTGTGGGGATTACGCAACAAGATGCTCAAGCTTTAAATAAAAATGATCCCACTATCAGGGTGGCAATGAAGTTGGTGAAAATTTTCCAAGCTTTAGCTTTGCAAGAGAACAAAATTAATACGCCCACTGATATTCAAGCTTTATATATTACCGATGCAATGCGCTCAAAATTAGAACTTATTTTAAGTTCAGTCACTTCGCAACAAATTGTCAGTGATGAATATATAAATATTATTAAACCATGGGTTGATGTTTCAGTGATTGATGATGATCAAGCATTTGAAGTGGTTAGTAAATTAATGACGATTGCGACTGCCGCCGTCTATCAACCAGAATTTGCGCTATTTTCAACCAGTGGCGTATTGGGCAGTTTAATATCGGGTTCCGATGGTTTGGTCGGCTGTAATAAAGAAGATTGTGATTTAAAGAAGAGTGATAGTTCGACCAAATATTTGTTTGGACACTTTATGTTGATTACCGACCGACAGGGCTACACTTTTGGTAGTGGCTTACAATGGAAAGGTGCAGCTACAGGTGATTTAGCTGCTATTAGCAGTGTCAATGCTGAGTTAATTCGTAAGGTAAAACCCGTTCGTATGACTGCACTCGCACAAGAGCATTGGATTAACCCGATTAATAAAAAAATTGATCAAAATTATCAGCTAGATGTAGCAGATGTAAATTCACAGCCATTGATCATCAGTCAGGGTAAGCTTTTTAATGACTATATGATGGCTGGTAGAGAACAATTTTATAAATTATTAACCAATAAGACGACAGTTAGCACGGAAGATTTAAAAGATTTAGGTCGTTGGAAGCAAAGTACCACTACAGATGAGTTTAAAGGGTCTTTAGATTTATATAAAATATTTCCAATCACTTATTTAGATAAACAAGTGTTTCAATCTGTCAGTAATGTGAGATCTGGAGATAAATATATTTTTCCAATGTATGCAGATTTAACTTTTAAATTTACAGAAAGCTCAGTCCCAGCTGTTAAGTTAGGGATTGTGATCGATCAAAATGGTGATATCCGTTCTAATATTAAATCAGGCGCTACCGAGACGGATATGTCTACATCCAATAATGCGTGTACTGAAAACTCATTTGATCAGAATACCTTTGTTGATCAGTATGGTGTACAACAGTATCGTCTAGGGACGATTGCACGTGCATTTACTGCGAATAAATTACTCTCTATACGTATGATTTTAGCTCAGGACAAGTTTGCAAAAATTAATGGTGCTTTGGTTGGCATGAACTCTAGCATTAAAACATCATCTAATTCATCGACTGAAAGTATAATCGTTGGTGGGGCATTGTTAGACGTAGCAAGTTTATTGGATCCAACTTTAACCAGTGGACAAGCGCGTGTGACTTTTACAGATTCAGCTAAGCAACCAGTCAGATGGGGGAACAGTTTAGCGAGTTTTCAACATGTTTATAATTTAGCGAATGCTAATGCAGCAAGTGATGCAGATAAGGCACTGGCTACGTTGGCGGGGGGAACACTCGATTTCACTTTAGCTCCATGTTATAGCATTGCGATTAAGTAAAAATTACCATTAGCATCAAAAAAGCCCATCAAGAGATGGGCTTTTTTGATGCTTTAATTCTGTTCAAAAAATTAGCCCGTATGATCTAAACGCGAACCCAATGTTTCTAAATGCATACTGAATGAATGGGTTTTACGATCTTCAAAATAGTGCTTTAAGGTATGTTCTACACTTGGGAAAGCCAGCTCAGACCAAGGGATTTCATGTTCTTCAAATAAACGTGATTCAATGGTTTCTTCACCTGCACCGAACATACCATTGACTAAATTTGCTTTGAATAAAACGTAAATTTGACCAATTCGAGGAATGTTATACATACAATAGAGCTGTTCAATTTCAATTTCAGCTTCGGCTTCTTCGCGTGTTTCTCTTGCCGCACCTTGTTCCATGGTTTCAAACAATTCCATATAACCCGCTGGAAGTGTCCATAATCCATAACGTGGCTCAATGGCGCGTCGACAGAGTAAAACTTTATTTTCCCAGAGTACCAGCGCCCCACAAATAACCTTGGGATTGATGTAATGAATATTGCCACAATCTGTACAAACACGGCGTAATTGATGATCGCCGAGTGGGATTTTTTCCGCTGTTTTATGTCCACAAATTACACAGAAATTCATATTCATCGTCAATGATCAAGGTGCGATCAGCATAACTGAAAAATTTAACTTTGGCATCATTTCTATCTTTTAGAATAAAAATTCAGCTATGATGAAATGAAGAAGAAATAAACAGAGAGTCGGCTATGGATGACCATTCGTTAATTCAATCATTACAGCAAAGATTACGGTTTTCCACACGGGTTAAATCTGCACAAGCGGCTGTATTAATTGCGATTACCAATGAGTCCAATCCCAAGGTTTTACTTACTCGCCGTTCACTTTATTTATCCAATCATGCTGGCGAGGTTTCCTTTCCGGGAGGCAAACGAGACCCACAAGATACCAGTAATATTGTGGTGGCATTACGTGAAGCCTATGAGGAGACCGCATTAAATCCATTTGATGTGCAATTGATTGGTGATTTACCGATGCAAAAAGCACGTAATGGTATGTTGGTTAAACCTGTGGTGGGATTGATTCCGCCAGAAGTCAACTTGATTGCTCAACCGAGTGAAATTGATCGTATTTTTTTTGCATCACTGGATAGTTTAATTCAAGCGCCACCGATTCCTTATGAAGTACGTTATGCACATCAGTCTTTATATTTTCCCAGTATGCGGGTGGAAAATGAAATCGTTTGGGGTTTGACTGCACGCATGTTAGTTTCATTATTTCAGTATGGTTTGAACTATCAGAAAGAATGGCCTTTTTTATTAAATTCCCCCGCTTTTTATAGCAATAAGATTCAACGTGGTAAATAGATCAAGGAAGATAAAACATGATGTATAAATTTAATGGCTATGCACCGAAAGCAACGCATCAACCTTGGGATGGTTGGGTTGCTGAAAATGCAACCGTGCTTGGTCAAGTTGAAATGGGCAAGCAGGTCAGTGTTTGGTTTGGTGCTGTGATCCGTGGCGATAACAGTAAAATCAGTTTGGGGGATTTTACCAATGTTCAGGAAAATGCCGTTTTACATACCGATGCGGGCATTGAAATGCATATTGGTCGCTATGTTACGATTGGACATCAAGCCATGTTACATGGCTGTACCATTGGTGATAACAGCTTGATTGGGATTAATTCTGTTATTTTAAATCATGCTGTGATTGGTAAAAATTGCATCATTGGGGCGAATGCTTTAATTCCTGAAGGTAAGATCATTCCTGATAATTCTGTCGTGATGGGCTCACCAGGGAAAATTGTCAAAACTTTAGATCAGGCTGCTGAAGTTAAACTTAAAATGAGTGCGCTACATTACGCTGAACATTTTAAGCATTTTCAAAATTTGGAAGCTGTTGAACTTTAATTAGAATGGATTTATCGAGCCAAGTTGGTACTTGGCTTTTTTGTATCCCTCAGATGTAAAATCTCGCCTAGCGTGCATGAGTGGGGTATGATAACACTCGTTTTTTATCGCCAAATAAATTAAGGTCGCGCATGAAATTGCTGGCATTGGAAACTGCCAATGAGCAGTGTTCCATCTGTATTGTAGATGAAACCCACGAATTATTTTTTCAATTAGATGCGCGAGCAAAAGCACAAACGCAAACCATTCTCCCCATGATAGATCAAGCATTTACTCAGCTTACGCTATCTGCATCAGAATTAACTGCAATCGCATTTAGCCGTGGTCCGGGTTCTTTTAGTGGCGTGCGAATTAATGCTGCTGTCACTCAGGCATTGGCATGGGCCAATGATCTGCCAGTTGTTCCTGTCTCGAGCTTACAAGCTTTAGCGCAGGCAGCTTATCGTATTTACGGTTTAACCGCAGTCACTGCGGTACTCGATGCACGTATGAAGGAAGTGTATATTGCAAGTTTTCAACTCGATCAACAGAGTATTATGCAAGCTGTTGATGCAGAGCAATTGTTAAACTATAGTGATGCCACTGAAATCGTTAAATTTGAATTGGTCGGTTCAGGTTCAGCTTTAATTAAGCCAGAACAAATACAATACAAAGACTTAAGTGCGACTGCGCAAGATATTGCGACCATTGCGCGCACAGATGTTAAGCAAAAAAAATGGGTCAGTGCTGAACAGGCATTACCCGTGTATTTACGTGATAACGCTTGGAAAAAAATTCCAGAACAAATTAAAGCAACTTAAGGTTAGATATGGATCTTTTATTATTATTTAAAGCGGCCATAATGGGCTTGGTAGAAGGGATTACTGAATTTTTACCTATTTCCAGTACTGGGCATTTAATCTTAGCAGGTCAACTTTTAGATTTCTGGACAATTGAAAAAAGAGAAATGTTTGCAGTTGCAGTACAAATTGGTGCAATTGCGGCTGTGATTTACGAGTATTGGGGCAAACTTTGGGGCGCTTTAATTGGTGGTCTAAAAGGTCAAGAACAAGGCCGCCGTTTAAGTCTTAACTTAATTATTGCTTCAATTCCAATCGTGATTGTTGGCTTAACGTTTGGCGATATAATTAAGGCTTACTTATTTAATGCGATTACCGTCGCAATTGCATTAATTGTGGGTGGTTTTATTATTTTGTGGGCTGAACGCCGTCCGCATAACATTGAAACCCAAGAAGTCGATGATTTGACCTATAAACAAGCGACTTTAATTGGTCTGATTCAATGTTTAGCCTTATTTCCGGGTACTTCGCGTTCAGGCTCAACCATTATTGGGTCTTTATTTTTAGGTGTATCACGTAAAGCAGCAGCAGAATTTTCTTTCTTTCTGGGTATTCCTGTATTAATGGGTGCTGGTTTATTAGATATGTACAAAATGCGTGCTGATTTGCATAGTAATGATATGGCTGTTCTAGCTGTGGGTATTATTGTGGCATTTATTTCTGCACTCATCGTGATTCGTGCATTAATCCGCTATGTATCGAAACATGATTTCACTGCATTTGCGTACTATCGTATAGGCTTTGGTTTGTTTATTTTGGTCACTTGGTGGACAGGTTGGGTTTCTTGGTAATGCATTTGTTTACAGAACCTCAGTTTCAAGCGCAGGCACAGCAGTATTCTGCTGTGCTTTCTTCTCGTGGGGTTCAGGTAAATTTAGAAATCATTGAAAAACTGAATGCTCGCTTTTTACGTTTTCATCCAGAATTAGCGTTGTGTGTAGATGAGTTGGGCCTTTGGCTGTGTGCCAATGGTATGAAAATGCAACCCGACTGGAAAGCTGAAGTTCCACGGTTAAAAAGAGCTTCACTCAAATCTGAAATGATTGCACGGGCATGTAATTTAGGCGAAAAACCCAGATTGATTGATGCGACAGCAGGCTTGGGTCATGATAGTTTACTGATGGCACATTTAGGTGCTGAAGTCACTTTGCTTGAACGACATCCTATTTTATTTACCTTGCTTGAAGACAGTAAAAACAATGCTGAACATGATCCTTTTTTAAGCTCGGTCGTGGCACGAATTGATTTAATTTTTTCTGACTCTGCTGACTATTTAATCCAGCAAGCAGAACAGCATAAGACGGTTGATGTGGTTTATTTAGACCCAATGTTTCCGCAGCGTGATCAAAATCAGCAAGCCATTAAAAAACAAGCTCAAGTCAAAAAACAGATGCAATTGTTACATATGCTCTTGCCTGAAGATGGTGAAATGGACTTGGGTGATAATTTATTGATTTTGGCACAAAAACTGGCAAAACGAGTGGTGGTGAAGCGTCCTCGTCTGGCCGTCTATCTGGCAAATCAACAACCCAATCATCAATGGCAAGGTGATGCTTGTCGTTTTGATGCTTACTTTCAGTATCATCTTATAGAGTAGATGGGTAATTGCTTCAATATTGTGCATTAATCTGTTATATAGTTAAAAACAGCATTGATAAAACTCCCATCAAGCATACACTTAGATTGTAAATCAGCGAGCTATAGCCAACCCGAAATCCTATGATCGACTTCAAACCCTCCATCAATTTTTGGCATGATTTTAAAAGTAACCAAACTGCAGGGATGTGGCTTTTTTTGGGGTCGCGTCGGTCTTTACAGATCGTTCGCCCCTCGATTTTGCAATTGATCTTTTGGGGGGGGTTAGGCGGCAGTGCCAACAGTCTTTTTAGTTGGTTAAGTTCTGGTGAAGTCGGGGATTTCAATCCTCAAGGCTTGATTAGTTATGCGTTATGGCCTTTTATTGCTTTAATTGTTGGGATTTTCCTGTCACAACGGATTAATAACCTACGTTTAATGCTCGTACCCGCATTGTTGTGGTTGGTACTCGACACACATATCGCCTTATTACAAAGTTTTATTCAGTATTTAGGTTATATCGATGTATTGCCTTATATTTTCTATGACTATTTACCCACGATTTTCATGGTGCTGTTTGTTTGGCAAAGTTTGGCCGTGGTTTGGGTATTCTCCCGTGAATTGAAGTGGCCATGGTGGGAGCGGGCACTGATTGTTGCTGCAACCCTGTTTACCCTTGTGGTTTGGCAAATGTCAGTCAAAAGCCAACCCATTTGGAAAGTCGAAGAAATACCGCCCACTTTTGCTGAAGATGCCTTTTATGCCCAAAATCAGGTCCTGAATAAATCTCTGGAAGCGGTTCAGTATGGTGAGTTTGCACAATCTCATTGGTATTTTTTAGGCGTGGCAGGCGCAGGCTATCAAGACGTGTTTAAGTCGGAAGTTGAACGCATTAAGGAACAATTTGATACCCGTTTTGGAACTTTTGGACGTTCACTGGTGTTAATTAATAATCCGACAACACGAACTAAAATTCCCATCGCTTCACGCACCAGTATGGACTTGGCGCTGCGTAGAATTGGACAGCAAATGAACCGAGAAAGTGATGTATTATTTTTATACATGACCTCGCATGGTTTGCCAAATCAGTTTGAAATGGAAAATGCACCAATAGATTTAAATGATGTTGATCCGAAATGGTTAAAAGAGACCTTAGATAAGTCTGGGATTCGCTGGCGTGTAATTGTGATTTCTGCATGTTATTCAGGGAGTTTTGTTCCTGCATTACAAGATGATAATACCTTGATTATTACCGCATCTGCCGCAGATCGAGCCTCTTTTGGTTGTTCAAATGAAGCGGATTATACGTATTTTGGACGTGCTTTTTTTGATCAGGCGATGCGAGAGCAGACTTCTGTAACTGCGGCATTTGAGCAAGCGAAAGCAACAGTGGCACAGTGGGAGTCGGCTCAAGGTTTTGAAGCGTCTGAACCGCAATGGTCGATTGGTAAAAACATGGAATTTATGTTGCCACAATTGGAACAACGCTTATTTCCAGTCGTGGGCAAGAGTGATAGCAAAACAGTAGAAACACCACAATTAAGTGTTCAAATCCAATAAAAGAAAGGAAATATGCACATGGAGTTAATTCAACATAATCAATGCTTTGAGGGTGAACAGCGCATTTATGCTTTTAATTCTAAGGTGCTCAATGGTGAAGCAAGATTCGGTATTTTTTTGCCACCACAAGCTTTACTTGGACAGGCCTGTCCGACACTTTTTTATTTGGCAGGTTTAACCTGTACAGAAGACACGTTTGCCATTAAAGCCCATGCTCAACGCTTGGCCGCACAGTTGGGCTTTATTTTGATTAGTCCAGATACCTCTCCAAGAGGTGAACATGTGGCGCAAGGTGATTCTTGGGATCTGGGTCAAGGGGCAGGATTTTATATCAATGCCACCCAAGCACCGTGGGCTGAACATTATCAAATGGAACGTTTTATTGTTGATGAACTCTATGAGTTGGTGAGTCATAATTTTCCAATTCACGGCCATAAAATCGGTATTTTCGGACATTCTATGGGCGGTCATGGTGCATTGACCCTTGCATTGAAATATCCAGAAAAATTTAAATCGGTTTCTGCCTTTGCACCGATTTGTGCCCCGAGCCAATGTCCATGGGGTGAAAAAGCATTTTTTCATTATTTGGGTGCGGATCAAGCGGAATGGAAAAAACATGATGCCAGCGCTTTAGTTTTAGCGAAGGGTGCTTTGTTTAAAGAGATTTTAATTGATCAAGGGCGGCAGGATCAATTTTATGCACAATTGAATCCGGCATTATTTCAACAGGCTTGTGCGCAAGTGGGGCAGCATTTAACTTTGCGTGAACATGCAGGCTATGACCACGGTTATTATTTTATTCAAAGTTTTATCGATGAGCATTTACAGTTTCATGCAGTACAACTCGACACATAGTTTTAAGATGATATCTAACGCTGTTTAAATGTGCTGAAAATAAAGATCTTAAACGTCGGGAAAAAGCATTTAATTCTAAGAATAAAGGGAGAATATAATTCTCCCTTTTTGATTTATTGATGTTGCCATGTCGCAGTAAATTCTTGTTGTGCCATACGGCTTAAATGATCTAGAACCACTTGTTCTAAACGACTGAGGTCTTCGAGTGTGCTGTCAATGGAGACCAATAGCGCATCGGGCTGTGGTGTAAGTTGAACTGTCGAATCGGGCATAAAAATCGTGAAATCAGCTTCAGTTTCAGCCACTTCAAATTTATGTTTCCAATGGTTAAGTAAACGTTTGGCGATGCGAGCGGCTTCAGCGGTACTGATTTGAGTATGGCTTTTCATTTCTATTTACCTTGTGATGATAGGTCAAAGTAACAGATCCAGAAAATTGCTACAGTAAAAAAATAGAACACAATATTGCATATTTAGAACGCTGAATAAATCGAATCACATCAGGATTGAATCACAGTATGCGGGTTCAATTTGTTATAATGTAAAAAATCAATTTGCATACATAGCCAGGTTTTCCTTATGTCCAAGCCATATTTAATTGCACCATCAATTTTATCTGCTGATTTTGCTCGCTTAGGTGAAGAAGTCGACAATGTCCTTCTTGCTGGTGCAGATGTTGTGCATTTTGATGTGATGGATAACCATTATGTACCGAATCTGACTTTTGGTGCAGGTATCTGTAAGGCACTGAAAAAATATGGTATTCAAGCACCGATTGACGTGCATCTTATGGTTTCACCTGTAGATCGCATGATTGGTGATTTTCTGGATGCGGGTGCAGACATTATTACTTTTCATCCAGAAGCAACTCATCATATTGACCGCTCTTTGCAGCTGATTAAATCGGGTGGTGCGAAAGCAGGTTTGGTTTTTAATCCTGCGACACCATTGCATTATCTTGATTATGTTTTGGATAAAGTCGATCAAGTGCTATTGATGAGTGTTAACCCCGGTTTTGGCGGTCAAAAATTTATTCCAATGACACTCGAAAAAATTCGTCAAGCACGCAAAATAATTGATGCCTCGGGTCGTGATATTCGCCTTGAAGTCGATGGCGGTGTTACACCGGCAAATATCCGTGAAATTGCAGAAGCAGGTGCGGATATGTTTGTTGCAGGTTCAGCCATTTTTGGTCAACCTGATTATAAGCTGGTGATTGATGAAATGCGTTCTGAACTGGCGAAAGTGGGTGCTGTGAATATCTAATTTATTTGGATAAATCGCAGTCATGCTGTTGATAAAATTGTGGATAAATATATGGATATCTATGTAGATAACTATATGGATAACTTGGTTGTTTTATAAACGATTAATGATCAATAGGTTAATAATTAGACATTAAATGTATAAAAAGGACTCAATTGAGTCCTTTTTAACTTTGTTTAGGTATTACTGTTGATGGTTGTTTATTGATCTTTATTTGAAAATAAGGCTGTTTAAAAAATAACTCGATTGTTTTAATTTGTATGAAATATAGCATGCTGTTTTATTGCATTTAAATTTAAAAAATTGTGTATCACTGTATTGTTGGTTATGCTGTGCTATAGAATTCAACCATCATCTTATGATTGATCTTTGACCGAGAAGGAAGCATCTGTGCTGACTCAATTACGCAAACAAGCTTGGTTTGTGTTCCTGATTGCTTTTGTGATCGGGTGGAGTAGTGCTGTCTTGGCTTCAGTCAAACCAATACATCAGCAAATGATGACTGAGTTGAGTGTTAAACAGAGTCACAGCACAGAAATGTTGGCAATGTCCAATTGTCATGCTGCACAGACTTCACAAGCACAGGTAAAACACGATTCTTCATCGCATATTCAAATACACGTTGATCAAGATTGTCATCCTTCAATCAAGGATCAGATGCAGCATACAAGTTGTAATGATTGCGCACAGTTGCACTGTCAGAGCGTAAGCACTTGGTTAGATGCACAAACGGTAAAATTGTTCAGTGCAGAAACAAGCCAACAGTTACAACAGCTCAATTTTGAGTATTCAGCCCAGCATTTAACGGGCTTTTGGCAACAGATTTTACGTCCTCCTAAAGCTTAATCTCGATTTAAAAAACATTTTCATTTTTAAATTACAGGTTAAGTCATGTCTATTCAATTAAGTCAAAGCCTCCTTGTTGGTGTATGTCTATTTTCATCATCTTGGCTATATGCCGCAGTTAAAGAATATCATCTGAATATTGATGAACAAACGGTCAACATTACAGGAAAGCCACTCAAGCGCATTACGGTAAATGGTCAGTTTCCTGCCCCCCTTTTAGAGTTTGAAGAGGGCGATGATGCTGTTATTCATGTGCATAATCATTTAAAAAATAAAGATTCCTCCATTCATTGGCATGGTTTATTGCTGCCTGGTTTAATGGATGGCGTGCCTGGTTTTAACCAATTTAAAGGAATTAAGCCGCAAAGCGATTTTATCTATCGTTTTAAAGTGCGTCAGAATGGCACCTATTGGTATCACGCCCATTCAAAAGGACAGGAACAAGATGGTTTGTATGGTGCTTTAGTGATTTATCCTAAAGATAAAAAGCCCGTTGCAGCACATGAACAAACAGATCGTGATTATGTGGTGATGCTGTCCGACTTTCATGAATCGACGGGCGATCAGATTATGAAAAATCTGAAAAAATCGGCAGAATACTATCAAAATGAGCGTGAAACCGTAGCCGATGTTTTAAAGCAGGTGAAGCGTGATGGCTTAAAAAGCACATGGCAGGATCGTTCCATGTGGAATCAAATGCGCATGCTGAAAACAGATTTATCTGATGTCACGGGCTATACTTTTTTAATTAACGGTAAAACACCTGAACAAAATTGGACAGGCATGTTTAAAGCGAATGAAAAAGTTAGACTACGTTTTGTGAATGCCTCCGCAATGTCATTTTATGATGTCAATATTCCAAATTTAAAAATGACGGTAGTAAGTGCCGATGGTCAGCCGGTTAAACCCGTTGCTGTCGATGAATTTCGTATAGGCACTGCGGAAACCTATGATGTCGTGGTGGAGCCGAAAGCCAATCATTACCAAATTGAAGCAGAGTCGATTGACCGCAGTGGATTTGCAATTGGTACATTGCATAATGAAGCCCTTGCACAGATACCAACTGTTCATATGCCGAAAGCACGTCCACGCGCCTTGCTAACCATGGAAGATATGGGGCATGGTGCTTCGGGCGATCATGCCAATATGAATCATGAAAAAATGCAGCATTCCATGATGAAACATGAGCCTGCGCCAATGGATCATACGAAAATGAGCCATGCTGAAGTTGCAGAGCATTCACAACGCCAAGCCAAGTCTGATTCTGAGTCACAACAGCAGATGGAGCATTCAGCACATACAGCAGCAAAAACAACATTGGATCACAATGAACAGCCGGTTTATGGCTGGGCTAATGCTTCCACACCCGCAGGTCATAAAGCGCTGCAATACAGTGACTTAAAGTCTTTAACCCCGCAAAAAGACACCCGTCCAGCAGAGCGAGAACTCGAGGTTCGTTTGGGTGGCACGATGGAGCGTTATATTTGGACCATTAATGGCAAAAAATTCACTGAAGTGGAACCTTTGCAGGTGAAATATGGTGAACGCATCCGTTTGAAATTTATCAATGACAGTATGATGGCGCATCCGATGCATTTACATGGCATGTTTATGCAGTTGGAAAATGGGCAAAACAGCAGTGATATGCCGAATAAACATACCCTGATTGTGCCACCGGGTAAAACCGTAACCGCGTTGCTCACTGCGGATGAGTTGGGCGAATGGGCAATCCATTGCCATCTGCTTTACCACATGTCTTCAGGCATGATGAGCAAAATGATTGTGGCGAATGTAGATGGAAATCAAGCAGCAACGACACCTTCTAGCCCAAGTCCAGCAAAGCAAGGAGATGCACATGCGCAGCATTAATTTATTTGCGATGAGCACATTGAGTGCATCATTACTGGTGCTGAGCGGACAGAGTTTTGCTCACGAAGGACATCATGCTATGTCGATGTCTGAACAGCAGACACAGCCAGCAGAAGACATCCCGATGGATCATTCACAGCATCAAAAAATGTCCGCAGCGCCTCAAGTTGTTGAAGAAAAGCAAATGCAACCTGTACAGTTGGCGCATTCAAATTCAGATGGCTTTGATCAGGATCATAAATTGGATTATCAGTTCGATCATAAAGTTGATCATGCAGCGCATTTAAAAGAACATGGTGGACAGATTTATCAACAGACAATACTGGAAAGTAAATGGCTGCGTAATGACGATGGTCGGGGTGTTTTAAAGTCAGAACTTGAAACGCGCATCGGGACGGATGAAAATAAAATTTTTATCAAAGTGCATACCGATAAAGCCGAATCAGCTCAAGCTGAATATGATGCCAAACTGTTATATAGCCGAAATGTTGCTGATTTCTGGGATGTACAGGCAGGTCTACGTTATCGCAATGATCCAAATCGTGAAATTGACCAAGATCAAGTCGATGCCGTATTGGGTCTTCATGGCATGGCACCGTATTTTTTTGAAACCGATGCTTATGTATATATCGGGCAAGACCGTCAAGTTTCTTTTAATTTAGAAACTGAACGTGATCTGTTGCTGACGCAAAAATGGATTGTTAAGCCTTATTTGGATATAAATATGGTGTTGAGTGATGATTCAAATTATGCCAAAAAGACCGGTTTAAACTCAGCACAAGTGGGTTTAGAAATACGTTATGAGATCAATAAAAAGGTCATGCCTTTTATGGATCTGGCATATGGTTATAATAAAGGCGTTCAAGAAACGGCTAGGCAGAAATCATCGTCTTCTGAAAATGCATGGTTCTATGGTGCAGGTCTTCGTTTTAAATTTTAGATCAACTTTTTTGGATTAAGAAAATACGATTGGTCAATGCCAGTCGTATTTTTTAGCATCATAGGTTAGTCAAAGTATGTAAAAATTGTCCCAATTGAAAGTCATCATTTATATAATGATCCATTGTAGGAGGAACGACCTCCCTTGGCGTATTTTTATTTAGCCAAGACAATTCGTCAGGACGACCTGACTCTAATGAATTGGAGCATAGTCGTCATGGCTTGGATTTTACTGATATTCGCGGGACTTTTTGAAATTGTGTGGGCATATGCCATGAAACTTTCGGAAGGTTTCACCCGTCTCACGCCCAGTATTATTACCATCGTTTTTATGATTTTAAGTTTTGCTTTGCTGGCTTATGCGATGCGCACTTTACCGCTTGGCACTGCGTATACCATTTGGACAGGCATTGGTGCAGTCGGTTCCTTTCTGGTCGGAATTTTTATCTTGGGTGAGCCTGCATCTGCTATGCGTATGTTGGCTGCCGTTTTGATTATTTCTGGATTAGTGCTGATGAAACTGTCATCATCATAAAATCTGAATTATTTATTGCACCGCAGGAGAAGACAATGAAACTTGCTTTTATGGAAATACTTTCTCCTGTCGGTATTTTAAAATTAGTGGCGACAGAAAATGCTTTGGTTGCTGTGCTGTGGGAAAATGAAAATCCAAAACGTGTCCGCCTAGCAGAATTGATTGAACAAGTGGATCATCCCATTTTGTTAGAAACGCAAAAGCAATTGTGTGAATATTTTGCCGGAACAAGGCAGCAATTTGATTTGCCTTTAGATTTTGAAGGGACTGTGTTTCAAAAGAAAGTGTGGCACGCTTTACTGAGTATTCCTTTTGGTGAAACCCGAAGTTATCGTGATATTGCTGAGCAAGTGGGAAATATTAAAGCGGTTCGTGCCGTGGGGGCAGCCAACGGGAAAAATCCAATTTCAATTATTGCACCATGCCATCGCGTGGTGGGGGCGAATGGAAAACTGGTCGGCTTTGCTGGTGGGTTGGATAACAAAGAAATTTTACTTAGGTTAGAATCGGTGTGAATTTTTAGTGCTTACTTAGATTTTGATCAAATGTTCTATTAAAGCTGGCTAAATCTAATTCTGTCAGTCTAATTTTTAGTGTTTCTTGTGAAACATTAAAAAATCTACAAAGAGGTAAGCAAATTTTATGATAATTTTCTATATTACACGGTTGATCATCAATATATAGAGCTGAAAATCCTCTATGTAGAACATTATGCTCTTTCAATAGTTTGATGAAAATTTGTGTCAAAAATGTTTTAGGTAGTACAAGGCAAGCTGCAAAATAGTTAGCCTGAAACTCCATGCGATTGATATTTGCATTGATACCAATAGGGACAATATTTGTTGAATGTATATCTGTTTTTTGTTCAGTAATTAAGTACTTATCATGACCTAAATAAAAATGCCCAATCTCATGTGCTAAAGCAAAAAAATGTTGAGTATCGGAAAAAACATTTTTACCGAATAAGGTAATTTCTTTTTTTGTAAAATTAATTTCAGCAATTACATCTTGATTTTTTATTTCTTCAGTAATTTTTACTTTGATACCTAGTTCTTTTAATATTTTATATATATCTAATTGATGCTCATTAGTTTTATATTTTTTATAAAGTTCTTGTGCGCTAAGTGATAATTGCTTCTTTGATAAATAGGGAGTATTTATTTTTTTATTTGAAGCTAAGAATTGAAAAGATAAATTTTTATTAGCATGGATAATGTCATTAATAAACTCTTTAGGATAAAGGGTAAATTTATTAGGAGTTTGAATAAATGTATTTCCAAACTGCCAATTGTTATAATCTTCCTGAATTAAAGCTGCTTTAATTTCTTCTGTAATATTTTTAATTCGTTTTTTTTGTCTATTAAGAATAATTTCGTGATTTTGATTTGCTACGACGCGCCATAATGTTATTCCTCTATTTTTAGCAAAATTAAGACAACCTTCCTGAAATCCAATAGTGGTGATAAATATTGGATTAATTTTTAATGATCTGATTTGGTCGATTTTTGAAGCAAATTCTTCAATATCATCAACCTTTACTTTGTTAGTATAATTTTTACATTCAATAATATGAATAGTAAAAGGATCTTGTTGATAAGGTAAAAATGTTTCAAGAACAAGATCGAAAAAAATATTTTTTTCTCGGTCTTTAGAGTAAAAAGGTTTTTGATGGGTTAATTTGCATTGTTCATGTGAAAAACCAAAATACTTCTCCTTAATGAGCTTTGAAAAGTATTCGTAAGCAAGGTTTTCGTATTCTGTACCTTTACAAACCATTTTATTTTCTAAACATTATTTTATATATAACCTATATTATTAGTTGGTAGTGCTCAGATCCAACGTGTTTTATTTTAGAATACAACTGAAACCACACAAGCTGTAAATACTGACAATGATCATAGAAACTACAACCTACCTATGCACCCGCTGCCAATCAGCGAATATCTATAAGAATGGACACAATAAAAGTGGAAATGCACAGTTCAGATGTAAAGATTGTGGTCGTTCAAGTGTGCTCA
>NZ_NEGM01000018.1:0-36610 GCF_002135275.1 Acinetobacter sp. ANC 4973 | reverse complement strand
TCGGAATCATTGAGCGATGCCACAATTTCAATTGGACTTTCTAAGCGTTCAAGTAGGGTTTTTAATTGTGCTGAAGTATTTTGATCTAACATGGCAAACGTCTCCAAAGGAGTAAATGTCTATTGAATGCAGTCATCATAAAACAAACCATTAAATAGGTAAAACAGTTTGTTTTTATAATTAAGATCGAATTATCAGATAACTTGCATAAATCAAAAAATGTTTAATATTTGATTCTTTAAAATCAGCACTGCCTCATTTAATTGATTTAATTCTTTTCCCTTTGCGTAGGCACTATCTCTACTTTTGAAAGGTCAAAATGAGGATCTCAAAATATATTTTAAGTCCGCAAGAAAAACCTTTTGTTTCCCATACACGACGTCCTGAGCCAGTTTTAAGCACTGCTTTAAAATGTAGCGCAAGGATGGGAAACGTGTGGCATCCATGCCACAATCATAAATCCAATACCTACTAAAAAAATTTTAATTTTGACTTTACGAATTACGTGATCAGGCCTTCAAGGTTGATGATCAAGGTACAAGACGCTGCTCTACTCTTAAAGCTCGACCTTTTAAATGCTGTGCTAAGAGAAATAAAATCAAACTCAAAACCGCAGATACAATCAGTAGCGCAATAATCAATATTTTAACAAAGGCACTTATTTGTGCGGCCTGTTCCACTTGGCGCGATACACTTTCAGCCATTGGTGTTAAAGTTTTAGCATAAAGTTGATGCTGCATCGTCCATAATTGTTCAGGTTTAAAACCATATTCAATAAAATTCGGATCTGATCTTTCCGCTTTCACCAAAGCTAAAACCTGAGGAATTGCGGCATCTTTATCGGTAGGTTTATGTAATAACGCAGTTTGCGCCAGTAAATAAGCCTTCACTGGCTCATCTAAATCAGCTTGCTGTAAATATTGGGCTAGCTCACTTTGCTGAATATTTTTATCGTATTGAATCGCTTTGGCATAGGCATCATTTTCATCATGCTTTAAATCATATTGTAGATAAGTCAGCCCCGACCACAACACGATAAACGCAATCAACCAACCGACAAACTTCAAAATAAAAGACTGAAAACGGATATAAAAAAAACGGATTTTTTTCAAAAAATGAATGACAAAAAATGCCCCTACAAAAGAGACAAACAGCTTCAGAATAAGCCAGCCAAACCATGACAGCAAACTGGTAAAATAATCTGAATGCTGCCCCAATGCCGCCAGATGACTATCTATACTGATGGGCATATGTAATTGTTTAAGTTCAGTGGTCACACCAAAAAAACTATAGACAAAATCATGTTGTAAAAATAATGCCACAACAGAAGCAATAAAAATGGTTGTACTACTGATGCACAATAACATCACATTGCGTTGGCGCTTTTTCAACGCCACCACACCCGATTCAATCTGTTGTGGATTCACAGCATATTCATCTAAGGGAGGCAAATCCTTTCTCCTAAAAGGTAAGCAATCAACTTAGGAGCGATCCTAAGACTTATTGCTCCCACCTGTATTTGATTCTAAAACCAAATGATTCAGATTATTCTGCAAAGCACGTAACCGTGTGGTTGCTTCTGCACGTTTCTGCATGCCTTCTTTTTGCACTTGAAGCACATCATTCACTGTTTTAATGAGGGTGTTTTGCACATGTTCAAGTGTTTCAATATCAATCACCGAACGCTGATTGGCTTTGGCGGTATCTACAGAGTTTTGATGTAACAAGTCTGCATTACGGCGTAACAGATCATTGGTCGCATCATCAATACTATTCGCCAGTTGGACACTATTTTTCTGCTCATGCAAAGAAATGGCCAAGCTAATTTGGTTTTTCCATGCAGGCAGCGTAATGTTCTTAATGGCGTAAAATTTATCCACCAACATTAAATTATTCGATTGAATAATCCGAATCATGGGTAACGTTTGCATCGCCGATTGCTGTAAAACTTGTAAATCACTGACCCGTTTTTCTAAGTTATTGGCCAGATGGTTGAGGTCATAAATTTTTTGTACCGTTGATTGATCTTGAATATGTGTGGTTAAGAACGCTATTTCTTGTTGAATTTCCTGTTCTTTTAATTTTCCAGCAGCAATATAAATACCCAACTGTTTATATTCATCTTGTACGCCATGGAACATTTTATCCAAAGTTGTAACACGACTTTTTAACCCCGACTGAGAGGTTTCAATTTCTTTGACCAACACATCAATTTGTTCTTTGGTGCTATTAAAATGTTGATCAAAGCTTTGCTTCGCACCCCTCATTTTACTGAATAAACTGCCAAAGAAACCCGAACTTTTTTTCTGATTTAAAATACTGTTGGTATTCAACTGCTGCGCAACTTGAACCACCTGATTTAATTTTTGACCTGTGGTATCAAGGTCTTTATTTTGTACTAAGTTTAATAATTCATCGGTATAGGTCGAGGTTTTTGTCGCAATATTTTTACCATATTCAGCAACGGCTGTATGGCTCATTTCAGCCAATTCTTTATGTGCATTCATCACTTCATTAAAGTCTGAATCCTGCAATCCAATTTCTTGTAAATTCAGTTGCTGAAATTTTTGCTGAACGACATCTGTGGTCACGTCTGTAGGTAAATCTTTATGCTCAAAATTGGTCATGGGACACCTAATGAAAATTATTAATGTGTTGGTTTCTGGAGAGATTTTCTTAAAGTTTTAATCAGATTTTCACGGCTATTATCTAACTTTTCCAATTCACTTGTCGAACTGGTTTGATTGCTTTGTTTAACATGATATTGCCACGCAGGAATAAGTACCTGCTGTGCCTCTTTAAAACGATCGAGTAAGGTAAAAGACAGTTGTTGAGACAACTGCATTTGTGTAATTGCAATGTCATTACTTGCTTGTAAAGTTTGTAATGTATTAATTTTTTTAGATAACCGATCAGCAAAATTATCGAGTGGATGTTGATTCTGTACAAAATTCGGATATTCCTGCAAGAATTCTTGCGCAGCCCGAATGTATTTTGCCATTTGCTCACGATGTCCAATCAACTGCTGAAAACGTGCTTGTGACTTTTGAATCTCAATCTGTAATTTTTGACTTAAATGATTGGCTCGACTGAGTAACTGATCTAAATTTTTATAATATTCAACCTGACCAGAACCATATTCTAAATCTATCCCCAACCATTTTTGCAAAGCATTAAACTTCCGCGTTTTTAAATATTTTTTTGAATCTGCTAAAGATTGAATCAGTTGTTCGATGGTTAAACTTAACTGCTGCGTTAAATGTGGATCGACGCCATTTAACAACACAGATTGTGCTTGAATCAGTGGGTCTGCATAATAATTGAGACGATATTGATCATTCAGTAACGGAACCAAATCATCGCGTTGAATGGAGAGAAGTTCAGCCCGATTCACTTCAATTTCAGCCAAAGGAACGAGAACATCTATCTGAGACATAATATTAGAAACTCAATAAAATCATTTTTATAGTACGGCTTTTATACAAAATATCATGTGTTCTTTTGCAATTTCTAGTTGATATTTTTATTTATTTCATTCTATTTTAAATAATGAATTGGAAAAGTTAAGCAAATTAAAAAATTGAATCATAAATAGCTGCTTTTTTCTAAAGTTATGTTTCTAATGCTTAGCAATATCATTCACTTTGAAATTTGTCTGATTAATAATGGAATGACATGTTGCCAATCGAGAGTATTTCCCCAAAATCCGTGAACCAGCACAAATTTCTAGCCTACATCACTGATTGGATAGATTAGACAGTACATCCAGTACGAACATCATTTTCAGCAGGCCATCCCATTAAACATTTTAAAAATTGGCATGCTATATTCATCCATCACGCCCATCAGCATTTAAGGATAAAACTCGGTGGAAATAGATGAAGAGCTGACGCTTAAAAAAATTCAAATTTTTTTAGCTTTTATGCGATGTGGTAATTTGTCAAAAACAGCGGTTGAAATGCAAATCAGTAATGTCAGTGTTCATAAAGCATTACATTCTCTTGAAAATTCATTACGTTGCCCTTTGTTCAAAAATGAAGGTCGAAATTTAATTCCCTTAAAGAGTGCTTATGTCCTCGAAGAACATTCAAAGAAAATTGTTCAAGATATTGTCACTACCGTCAATAAAACACGAGAAGCTGCTGGATTTGCATCCAAAATTTTTCATTTAGGTTCTTTGTATTCTTTAACAGTGAATACTATTCCAAGTGTTATTAGTGGTTTAAAACTCAGACGAGGCGATTTAGATATACAACTTTCTTTAAGTTCAAATTTAGATTTGGTCAAAAAGTTAAAGGCCACGGAGTTAGATGCAATTATTGTTGCGCTTAATGAAACAACTCAAAATCAAGAATTTGAGTGCTTACCCATGTTTCAAGATGACATTTTTTTAGCTGTACATAAGAACTCCAAATATGCAGAACTTGATGAAGTCGATTTAAGTCAGCTCAAAGATGAAACTTTTCTGACCCTTGCAAAAGGGTTCGCTACGCGTAACGATAGTGATGTGGTCTTTGAAAAAGCTAAAATTGATCCTAAAGTTTTTTTACAGGTTTCTGATATTTTTACCTTAATTAGTATGGTCAGTTCTGGGGTTGGACTGGCTTTATTGCCTGGTCGAATTTCAACAATTTATGAAAGCTCTGTAAAGTTAATTCGACTTAAAGCGCAATATCAAATCAAGCAAGAAATTGGTTTAGTCTTCTTAAAAAGTAAAGAACGTGATCCTAATTTATTGGCATTTATTGCTGAATGTCGTATGTTTTCAAGAAATTTTTAACATAAAATTTGGGCAATTTATTTAATCCTTAGATCTTAATAAATTGCCCATACAGGATAAAACCCATTCATTCTTAACCAAAAATAGCATTTACGGTAAGAAAGAATACTGAAGGGCCTAATAAACACCCTAAACCTGTATAAAATGTTGCAACCAATGCGCCATAAGGGACTAGACGTACATCAGTACCCGCTAAACCAGCAGCCGTTCCACTTGTGGTTCCCGCCAAACCACCGAATACCATGGCAGATTTCGGGCTTTTTAAGTACATAAATTTAGCCAGTAATGGGGTTCCCACCATAAAGAATACCGACTTAATCAGACCAATTGCAATTGAGAGTGCAATGACATCTGAAGTCGCACCAATCGCTGTCCCTGTAATTGGACCAACAATATAAGTCATTGCCCCAGCACCAATAGTGGTCATTGAAACAGGGTCTTTATATCCCATTAGCCATGCCGTCATTGCGCCAATCACAAAAGGAACAACACAACCCAGTGCTAATGCAATAAGCCCCACCTTTCCAGCCTTTTTTACCTCTTTAACATCGACTTCAAATGCAGTAGATGCAATGGCAAGGTCACGAATCATTGCACCACCAAGCAAAGCAAATCCAGAGAAAATGGCAATATCTGAAATTCCCTTTGTTCCTTGTGTATACACGCCTGCAAAATATGCCACCACTAAGCCTAATGTAATTGCAATTGCCGAACTTTGAAGTTTACCTCTGGTCAAATACTTTGAAAGTAAATGAGAAATAAACATCATCAACCCTGTGACTGCAAGTGCAGTAACCAGCGCATTTTTACTTAATACCGTAATTAAAGCATCCATTATTTAATTCCTTTTAATCATTGAACTCGTATTTTTTATAACGAAAATTAAGCTGTCTTTTCCTTAGCTTCAACTGGCCATTCATAGACCTCGTAATCGTTATTCATTTTATTTAAATAACGAATCACCAAAACAGTACCGATTAATGATGCAACTGAAACGATCAGCCCTAACATTCCGCCTGATAGTGCAGCCACAACATTCTGGCCAGCAGACATGGCAACAACAATTGGAATGTACATCCCTGACCAATACAACACACCAAATTGAGTTCCTTGTGGCAGATATCCTTTCTTGGCTAAAAGCTCTTTTGATAAAATAAGCAAGATCATCGAGATGGCTACACCACCTACATTTGCTTTGACACCGAGTAACATACCCAACGTATTACCAAAATAGTCTCCTAATAAATGGCAAATGGCTAAGAGTGCTGTTCCATATATAATCATTGTTAATTCCTCATATCCTTGGATAATGACTTAAATTTATCTATTTATGCATTCAGTGATCGGGCACTTTCTTTATGCATGGCACCAATAAGACTGTCTAAACGTGTTCCTTGAAAAGACAGCACAGTTCCTTCTTTAAATGTCTGACGGGCTAATCCTGTTAAGACGGTTCCCGGCAAACTCTCAATCTGCAAACGTACGCCTCTTTCCCAAGCGGATTGCACCGTACTTTCCCAATCAATCATTCGGCACATATTGAAGCTGATATCTTCAATAACTTGCTCTTTCTTCACGAGTAAACGAGCAGATGTTCCACTTAAATAACGTATATTCGGCTGTTGTTGCGCAACTCCCTTTATATGTTCAGCCAATTGTTTTGCCTGAACATATAATAATGAACAATGTGATGGCACACTCACCTCTAAACGTTTGGCCAATACTCCATTTTCCTGTGCTTTTTCAGCAACCTGTTTCATTGCTTGATTTGATCCAGAAATCACGATTTGATTTGCTGTATTCAAATTGGCAATAAAAACATCTTGATTCTGCTGATAAACCTGATTAACCCAAATCTCTACATCAGATTGAGTCGTACCCATCAAAGCTGTCATGCCATAACCTGAAGGATAGGCCTGCTGCATTAAACGTCCACGAAGCGCAACCAGCTTGAGTCCATCTTCAAAACTCAAGACTCCTGCTACTGTTGCCGCAGCCCAAGCACCTATGGACAAGCCTGCAACATAATCTGGTTTAACTCCTTGTTCCGACATTAAAGAAGAACTAATAACGCCTGAAATAAACAAACAAAGCTGCACAGCATAAGTTGATTTCAGCGCTTCTGGCTGATCCAGCAACAACACATCTTGTTTAAGGATATTTGTTGCCTGTTCAAGATAATGTTGAACCAAAGTAGTCTGTGGTAAATCACGCAACATATTGACCTTTTGCGCACCTTGACCTGGATATACCCAAATTGAACTCATGCCATCATCCCTTTACTGCCAAGGATTGTTTACCAAAACTGCGCCATCATTTCGTTTTAGTAATACCTTTCCCGTCGTCCTTGCCCATTCTTTAAGTGCCACACCACCATTTGGCGTTTGAAGCTGCACATCCAGCTTTAATTCGGTTTGTTCCAGCTGATGAAGCAATTGTTTTGCTTCATCCTTCGTCAAAAATTCCTCTGTCCGAATCAACAGGTCAATGTCACTGTTTTCAGTCACTGTCTGAATACCCGTTGCCAGTTCAAATCCAACGCTTCCTGTATATCCCCAGACCCAATTTTTTTGATTCAATATCTTATGAATCATCTGCAATCGGTTCATCAAATGTGGAAAACTGTGTAAGTTCACATCACTCAATGCCTCTGGTTTTAACTGCTTGGTAATCGCAGCGATTGGCATGTGTGCAGCATAGCGTTGATGTCTTGCTGTACCTCGTATCCCCACTGCAACTAATGTAGGATCTGTCGTAGCGCGTCGCACAACAACTGGCTGATTTTGTGCAATAGCAGCCTTGACCCACGTAGGTAAATCGGCTTCTAAACAATCAAGCATCATGCCCCATAACAGATCATGTGCTTGAAGATGCATTTGCATCACCATTGCTCACGCAAAAGTTCACGCACCTGTTTCGAAGCTTGCCTATTTTCACCATGTAAGCGATGTTCAAGTCCCGTTGAACCAGTGGCTTGAATGTCATTCAATGCATGTAAAAATGCCTCTTGAACACATGCAATATCTTCAGTTGTAGGTTGTTCAGGATTCACGACGGTTAAAAGACTGGATAACAAGCCTAATGTGGCATAGTTTTCAATGTCGTATGCCATAGGTGGAATACTTGCGGCAAGTTTTTCT
Source organism: Acinetobacter sp. ANC 4973 (assembly GCF_002135275.1). Classification (NCBI taxonomy): domain Bacteria; kingdom Pseudomonadati; phylum Pseudomonadota; class Gammaproteobacteria; order Moraxellales; family Moraxellaceae; genus Acinetobacter; species Acinetobacter sp. ANC 4973. The sequence goes on along the minus strand of NZ_NEGM01000018.1, from coordinate 28,690 downwards.
AACTCATCAACGGTACGCAGTGTCACACGGGCAGCCGACTCTTTCCCCATGGCATGTACCATAACACCTGTATCTTTAAGCGCAATGATACGATTTGCTTGGTAGCCATGGGCTAAAAATGCACCAGACATTGACTTTCCAACCAATAAACTAATCACAGGATGTCCTGCCAAACGTGCTCGCGCATAACTATCTACTGCACCAGCAAGGGCCTGATGAATACCAAAAAGTTCTTCACGGCGACCATAAGCCTGACTTGGGACATCAACAATACATAAGATTGCACGTTTTTGATCGCTGTCTTGATCAGATCGAATCACATCATCTACCGCTTTGGCCAATGTCCAACCTTCTAATAACCCCACCTCACCATTTTGAGCACGCGGATAAAGATTGTGTTGATCTGGAACAACGGCAATGACACGAACTGTTTTTCCTGCCATTTGTCCATCTGCAACCCAGACTGATTCGGCACCTTGCTCAATTCGGCTAAAGTCAGCAGTGAGTGCTTGAAACCAATGCTGACCACGTATTGATGTCTTAACTGCATGTACATCCATATTCATGCTTGTTCTCCTTGATATAAAGTACGAACTTGAAGTGGTGTAGCTTGCTCTGTCGTATCAACGCCCTGTAAATGATTCAAATAAAAATCATAGTTTGAGCTGCGATGTAATGTCGGTACACCTTGGTTTAAATACTGTAAAACTTGCTGTTTAATCTGCTGACGGTCATCTTCGACATAGGCATCAACCAAGCCACTTGCAGCACGTTGTTGTCCGCCCGTAACACTCCAGATAAATGGCCGATCCTTCGAATCATATTCTTGCACACCTGCTTCTTGCTCAATGACTTGTGGGCCATTTAGTCCTAAACGTCCTTCTTGGGTCATAATCAAATAACTGCATAATGCTGCTGCAATCGACATGCCACCAAAACAGCCGACACTCCCCGCAATGACTGCGACCACAGGTTGATATTGTCTAAGTGCCACAATTGCTGCTTGTATTTCTGCAATGGCAGCAAGTCCCAAATTCGCTTCTTGTAAACGTACACCACCCGTTTCAAGTAACAAAATTGCTGCGGTTGGAATGCCCTTACGGTTATCTTCTGCGGCCAATTCTAATGCACCTGCAATTTTTGCACCGCCCACTTCGCCTAGGCTTCCACCCTGAAAAATACCTTCAATCGAGATAATGACAACAGGTTTTTGCTGAAGTGTGCCTTTTGCAACCACAACACCATCATCTGCTTGTGGCACGATATTCTGCTTTGGCAGCCAAGGTGACATCATTCGTGTAAAAGGATCTAATAATTCACGAAAGCTTTGTTCATCTAATAATGCTTTGGCACGTTCTCTCGCACTTAGTTCAATAAAGCTTTGTTTTGCCAGTAAAGTTTGAAAATTAGCCACCGTTCACCTCCTCAAATGCTTGTTCTAAACGTAGGCGAACAACTCCCGGTGTTGCACCAAAGTCATGTATATCAATATGTACAGCGGGTGGTGCTTGATCACTGAACATTCGTTCAAACAAATTTTCCCAACGCTTTGAACTACCATCAACCGATGTGACAACATGGATTGACATCTTTTCTGTTTGACTCGGTTGCATTAAAATTTCTAAATCACCCGAGCCTACACAACCAACCAATGCTTTTTTAGTTGGACTACTTCCAGCTGCAAATTCAAACTTGAGTATTTCCATTACTGCATTTCCTATTTATTTTTAAAATAAAATTGCTCAACACGATCAATAAATAATGTGGCTGCAAGTAAATCTGCAACCCCACCCGGTGAGGCCCTTAAGCGCAAAAGATCCTGTTCTAAAAAATTAAATGCATGTTGTCCAGCAAAGGTTGAATAACCACCTAAATCCAACACCTCTTGAGCACCCTGCTGCATTCGCGCTAATCCAGTTTCTCCTGCACGATATAAAACACAGGTATCATCAAGGGTGGTCATCATGGCAAGCAAAGCATCTACCCGTGCAGTTATTTCATTACCCTGTGTTTGACGGCTTTTATCCAGTTCAGGTAATCCAAACTTCACAATTGCAGGAAACCCTTGCTGCGCTTGTGCTTTCGCACCACTGATGCCCAATGCTTTTTGTACTTGTTGACCGTGACTGAGTGCCTGTCGAGGAATAAAACGATCCTCAAATTGTGCAATTTTCCCTGCTAATTGACACAGTTCAACGGCTTGTACTGGTTTTGCAGTCAAACTGGCCAATGCCGCTGCTGTGACCATCAATCCTAATGCCCAAATTGCGCCACGATGGGTATTCACCCCACCCGTGGTGTGTAACATGGTGGCTTCACCGACACGACCAATTTCACCAATCGCTTCACGTAATGCTTGTGAACACGTTCTATATTGAAAGGCAGCCTGTGCCATTGCCACAAACATCGGCTGTAAACTGTGGGCTGAACGCTCCATCAAATCTAGTGTTAAATCATCATGGGCACCGCTTCCACGCTGATCCACCAATGCAGGTTTTGGGGTTAAATTCACTTCTGCAACTAAAGCATGGACTGCAAAATCTGCGAGTAAAATACAATGTTGGCTAATGTAAGGTTGAACACGTGCATTCATTACCAGCTCCTGAATTTTGCTGGAGGCTGATACAGCCCATCAGACCATGTCACAAGATCCGCAATATTTTTTGCAGCCAGTAATTCACGCGTGGCATCTGTACGGCGAATGCCTAAATCTTCTGGAAACACCACCAATCCTTCACGTCTTAAACGCTCTGTTGTCTTAGGATTATGGTTTAAGCCAATTTCAGTCACTCCTGCAACAGCAGCAATCATCTCCTGACGTTCTTCTAAACTGCGGGCTTTATACAAGTAAGCAATGCCTTCTTCAGTCAAAAGATGGGTTACATCGTCGCCATAAATCATGATAGGTGCTAAAGGCATATTGGCTTTTTTGGCTACGTCTACTGCATCTAAGGTATGTACAAAAGTGGGTTTGCCACCTTCCTGAAAGGTTTCCACCATTTGCACAACCAGTTTTTTACCGCGTGCAAGATAGGTCTCGGTTTCTGTTGCACCTGATGGACGCATATCCAACCATGCAGGCGTAGCGTGACGACGCCCTCGTGGGTCATGCCCCATATTTGGCGCGCCACCAAAACCAGCCAAACGACCTTTGGTTACTGTTGAAGAATGCCCGCTGCCATCGACTTGCAAGGTTGCGCCAATAAATAAGTCCACTGCATACTGACCTGCAAGCTGACACATCATTCGATTAGATCGCAGTGAACCATCACGACCTGTAAAAAATACATCAGGTCGCGCCGCAACATATTTTTCCATTCCTAGCTCTGTACCAAAACAATGCACACTTTGAACCCAGCCTGTTTCAATGGCAGGAATTAAAGTCGGATGTGGATTTAGCGTCCAATTTGTACAAATTTTTCCTTTTAAACCTAAAGACTCACCATAGGTTGGTAAAATCAGTTCAATGGCAGCAGTGTTGAAACCAATGCCATGATTCAGCGACTGTACATTATGCCGTTCATAAATTCCGCGAATTGCCATCATTGCCATTAGGATATGCACAGGCTTGATATGTTTAGGATCACGGGTAAATAAAGGCTCAATATAGAAAGGTTTGTCAGCCACAACCACAAAATCGACCCAAGAAGCAGGAATATCAACCCGTGGCAAATCTTTAACGTCATCCACCAATTCATTCACTTGCACAATCACAATGCCATCGCTAAAGGCTGCTGGTTCAATCAATGCGGGTGTGTCTTCTGTACTTGCGCCAGTATAAATATTGCCTTCGCGATCCGCCATGAAACCTGCTGAAAGCACGACATTCGGAATTAAATCAACCAATAAGCGTGAATAAAGTTCGATATAAGTATGAATCGCCCCAATTTCGAGTAAACCATCTTCAATCAACTGGCTAATGCGTAAACTTTGTGTTCCAGCAAATGAAAAATCGAGTTTACGTGCAATGCCTTTTTCAAATAAATCGAGGTGTTCTGGACGTCCAACACTCGGCATAATCATATGCAGATCATGTAAAACATCAGGGTTCGTCTGCGCCAAAGAGCGAGAAAGGAAATCGGCTTGTTTCTGATTGTTGCCTTCTAAAACAACTCGATCACCCGCAGTAATTAATGTTTCTAAAACCTTAACAATATCTTGGGTCGGAATAACCACACCATCAGCATACTTACTGGCCATTTCTATTTTGAGCTGTTTCGCCTGTCGACGTGTATTCCATTTACGTTCTTTGTTCTGAACCGAACCATCCATGTCATTTATCCTAATTCTGTATTTTGGTCTAAGCCTATAAAAGCGTTTTATTAGATTTTGATCAATCAACCTCCAATCACTTTCATTAACTTAAAGTTAATATTTAGATAAGCTAAAGGTTTTATGCGCTATAGAATTAGAAATACAAGGCTGGAAGGTGTAACTATCATGTTTTTAGCCGTAACAGCTAAATTTAAAAGAGCGAAATTAAAAAGTTAATTGATTGTATTCAGGAATAATATCTGCTGCTGATCATTATGCAAAGTGATGAATCCGTAACATGAAAGCGAGCATGAAACCATGACAGCGAAAATCGTAAAGCATGATCAGGCAGCATGCTCCACTGTAATTGAGATATGAGCCAATTGATGCTGATGTGATTGAGTTGCTCAGGTAAGATTCCATAGTTATTGGTCATCTTAAGTATTTTTACTGGACAAAGACCCGTAGCAATGCCCTACTTGTTCCTTATTTAAATTGTGACTTAGTATGAATGAACGGTTTATTTGGCAAATTCTAGGCTGGCGGGAACGTGTTCGGGATAGGATGGCGGAATAAACGACTCAGCCATCCTGCCATATTTTATAGTTAATGATGTTTATACTGGCGTGTACAGTAACCACGGATTACCTCGGGCAAACGTAACTGCAAATGCTTGGTTTTACGCCCCGCCACCCGTTTACGCCATAGCTTAAAACTACCCGACTTTAAATTTTGCCGCATTAACCGAATCACAGCAGATTCATTCAGCCCAAACTCACGCTCTATGGCTTCAAAAGGTGTTCTATCCTCCCACGCCATTTCAATAATCCGTGATAGATCTGCACCCATATATTCGACCGCATTATCCACAGCATCACCCTTATTTTATTAAAAAGAAAAATATTAAAATCATGAAGATGAAAAAAGAAAAACAACCTATCTGTATGGTACAAGCTATCTTTCCTGATCTTTTTAAATCATGTTTGCCCACCAATTTTAAAAGACTCAAGATGAAGAATTTGTGATTTTTCTTCAATTTTTAATCCAATACTTTAGATTAAATTTGTTCGCTTTAGCTTCACATGGATTTTTTGCAGTAGATAAAAATAAAGCAATATCACTCTAAATTTTATTAAAACTCTTATGCTATACAAACTGCATAATTACTCTTGCAAAAGTTGGTGTACATTTATCCCATTCACAATTTCAGCAATCAGGTTCATCCTGAAATCAAATCTATTTTTTTATTTCTCTGACATTTCGTTAACTAATTTTTACTTTCGTGGGTAGATCATAAGAAGGGTGTTGAATTCAAAGCTTTCTGTATTATTTTTTAATGTTTAAAGCAGTTAATGATTATTTTAAAAATTATGATGAATTAAAAAAAAATCAGCCTTGAATGGGCAAGGCTGATTTTAACGGGTCACTGTGGGAATTTATTTATGAGGATAAATCCACACACAGATATTTCATTTCGAGGTATTCATCAATACCAAATTTAGAACCTTCACGCCCTAAACCAGATTGCTTCACCCCGCCAAACGGAGCAACTTCATTTGAAATAGCACCAGTGTTTATGCCGACCATGCCATATTCCAACGCCTCACCCACACGCCATTGACGCGCGGTATTCTGCGTGAACACATAAGTTGCCAAGCCAAATTCGGTATCATTCGCCATCGCAACCGCTTCTTCTTCAGTGCTGAAGCGGAATAATGCAGCCAATGGGCCAAATGTTTCTTCTTTAGCAACCTTCATGTCTTGGGTCACTTCAGTCAGCACGGTTGGCTCAAAGAAAGTGCCGCCTAAACTTGAACGCTGACCGCCAATTTTAACCTGCGCACCTTTGCTGGCTGCATCTGCAATATGTGACTGCACTTTAGCAATGGCATCTTCATCAATTAACGGGCCTTGGGTCGAACCTTCCTGACGGCCGTCACCCACTTTTAAATTGGCTACGGCAGCAGTCAGCTTTTCAGCCAGCGCATCATAAATGCCATCTTGCACATAAATACGATTCGCGCAGACACAAGTTTGACCACTATTACGGAATTTACTGACCATAATGCCTTGGACAGCCTGCTCCAGATTGGCATCATCAAAAACCAATACCGGTGCATTTCCACCCAATTCAAGCGACAGTTTTTTGATGGTTGGCGCACACTGCTCCATCAAAATACGGCCAACTTGAGTCGAACCAGTAAAGCTCAGCTTCTTCACGCTATCACTTTCGCACAGCGTTTTGCCGACTTCAATCGCATCGCCACTAATGTGCAGCAATACATCTTGCGGCAAGCCCGCTTGCAGCGCCAATACTTCTAAAGCATAAGCCGTTAACGGCGTTTGCTCAGCAGGTTTCACCAGCATTGAACAACCAGCAGCAATGGCTGGCGCAGCTTTACGGGTAATCATCGCCGCAGGGAAATTCCACGGTGTAATTGCCGCAGTCACCCCAATGGCTTGCTTAATCACCAACAAACGCTGATTTGCTAGAGTTGGTGTAAGCACCTCACCATCAATACGGCGTGCTTGTTCTGCAAACCAGCGGATAAATGATGCCGCATAAGCAATCTCACCGCGCGCTTCCGCCAAGGGCTTGCCCTGTTCTGCGGTCAGTATTTGCGCCAATTGCTCTTTGTTCTGCAACATTAAGTTGTACCAAGCCCACAAAACATCAGCGCGCTGCAATGCAGTTTGCGCTTTCCATGTAGTTTGCGCAGCCTGTGAACGGGCAATCGCCTGTTCTACAGCCTGACGGTCAAGTGATTTGACCCATGCCAGTGTTTCGTTGGTTGCAGCATCATTCACTTCAATATAACAGCCGTTTAAAGGCTGCTCAAAGCAAACATCAGGATGCTGTAATAAATCTTTCAAATGATCTGGAAGCATTTCAATCACTCATTCATTATTATGCAGTTAAAGTTGCAAATCCTTGTTTTAAAATAGCAAGGCCTTCACGGAATTGCTCTGTTGGAATCGTTAAAGGATAAAGGAAACGAATCACATTACCATAACGACCACAGGTTAAAATCAACAAGCCATTTTGCATTGCATAATTTTGTACAGCTTTGGCTTGTTCAGCTGTTTCCAGTTCAACCGCAACCATTGAACCCAATGCGCGAATATCGGTCACTACATTGCTGGTGGCTTTAAGTGTATTTAAGACTGAAACCAATTCAGCGCCCAATACATTGGCACGATCACACAGACCTTCACTTTCAATAACATCAATCACCGCATGTGCTGCAGCAACAGCAATTGGGCTACCTGCATACGTACCACCTAGACCACCAGGATTTGGTGCATCCATCACATCAGCGCGTCCAACCACAGCAGAGATTGGGAAACCACCACCCAAGCTTTTTGCCATCGTAATAAGATCTACTTTAGTTTCATAGTGGTTCATGGCAAACAACTTGCCTGTACGGGCAAAGCCTGACTGAACTTCATCAGCAATCATCAAAATACCATGCTGATCACATAATGCGCGTAAACGTGTTAAAAATTCTGCGGGTACAACATTAAAGCCACCTTCACCTTGTACAGGCTCAAGCACAATCGCAGCAACATCATGTGCAGCAATATCTTCAGCAAAAACATCTTCAACACTCTGGATAGCATCATCCACCGTAATGCCTTTTGATTCTACTGGATAACGTGCATGGAAAACGCCAGCAGGCATCACCCCAAAGTCACGTTTGTAAGGAGCAGTTTTACCAGTCATTGCCATCGTCATAAATGAACGACCGTGGAAACCATTACCAAAAGTCACAATGCCGTGACGACCCGTATGTGAACGAGCAATTTTGACTGCATTTTCGACCGCTTCAGCACCAGTAGAAAAGAATGAAGTTTTTGCAGCACCCTCAATCGGTGCACGTTCATTAATACGCTCAGCAAGAGAGACATAACTTTCGTAAGGAACAACCTGATAAGCAGTATGGGTAAATTTTGTTAATTGTTCAGTAACAGCAGCAATAATTTTAGGATGGCGATGACCCGTATTCAGTACTGCAATGCCGCCTGCGAAATCGATAAATTGATTGCCTTCTACATCCCAAATCGTCGAATTTTCTGCTTTCTCCGCATACCATTGACACATGACACCAACACCACGAGGCGTTGCTTGCTGTTTACGTGCATTCAGTGCAGAGTGTTTACTGTCCATTTCGTACCTCATTCTTGATTCATACATTGTAAAATTTTGGCATCCATATCATGTGATTGATGATATGCAAATGATTCATTGATTTTGCGCTTTTATTGGCATGAAACGAGAGCCACTTTGGATAAGATAGAGAGAGCCAATTTATACTTATCTGGCGATTTAAATTTTTTTTAAATATATAAATCAAATAATTAAAATAAAATCATAAAATGGCACCTTTTTTTTAAAGGTGCCATTTTGATGCGTTGCGACAATAATTAAAAATTATAGATAAACAATAAATTCAAGAGTCTACTGTGTCCAGATGCGTCTCCTCCTGCCAAAGAGCCTGCATCACCGCCAATGAATACATCATTTTTGCCAGTGATATATTCTGCGGCCAGCGAAAACTGCTGAATATCCAGCTGAGCACCCAAAAGACTACGAGTCGATGTGGCAAAACCTGACTTATCCTTATCAAATACGGCATAGCTCGCATAAGGGGTTAAATCATAATCTTTGTAAAAATCATTGATTTGATAATCAACATTTGCCACATAATAATTGGCTTTGTTGGCAACATAATACTTCGATTCAAATGAGCCGACCGTTGCATAATCCGCATTGCTCAAAGACTTAGTATCTGCACGATTCTGTCCAGCAGTCAAAGTTACATTAGCATTTTGATAGTTCAAACGACCAAAGACATTCCATGCATTACGATGCCCCGTTTGACCATTGCTGTTTTGCAAATCTGAATGCCAGTACGACCCGCCTAGATTAAGTTTAACCGGACTGTCTTGCAGCGGAATTTGCTGACTGATACGTGCAACCCACATGTTTTTTTCTTCAATGTCATCGGTCGTGGCATCTTCAGGCTTAACATAATTGGCCGCATAGCGCGCTGCGTCGCCATCACCCACAAAACTTCCGCCATCACGAACAAAATAAGCCAAATTTACGCTGGTATTGGCACCTAATTGCTGCTGCCAATTGATGCCCAAATTATGCACATCTTCTAGGCCGGCATTGTCCATTGAACTGCCGTACCAGCTACTGCTCCAAAAACGGCCAATGCCAAAAGGCATATCCTGCAAGCCTACTGTAATGCGGCTGTCATCATTCAGCTTATAGCCCAAATTAGCATTCACCAAAGTTGAAAAATCACATAAGGTATCATTTTGATAGCAGCGGTATTCCACACCGCCAAAAAATGTCTTGGCATCATATTTCAAGCTAAGTTTTGCCGCATTAAACTTTAATTTATGGTCACTGTCCGAATAATCCTTATCTTGATAATTCGCACGCACCCACCCTGACACCGTCAGCTTTCCTAAATCTGTCTCCGCATCTCCCCAAGAGAGCGTATCTGCCTGCACGGCAGCCGACATTGCCATTACACTGGTAAGGGTACAAAACGAAAATGGTTTCACTAGAAAGCGCTGCAACATAATAAAAATCCCGAAAAGAAAGAATAAATTCCAAAAGCTCATCTCTGGCAAAAGCAAAATTTTTGATAAAATTTGATAAATGAAGGTATTCAAACTTCAAATTCATGGTTGATCCAATTCTGCATCCTGCAAGAAATCTGATCATTAACCCGGATAAATGCCGCGCTCTTTGCGCGCCATTAAAATGCGTTCACATGCCAAAATGTAGGCTGCGGTACGTAAAGAACATTCTGCTTGCGTAGCTTTAATCCAAACGTCAGCTACAGCATTTTTCATAATCACATCCATGCGCTGGTTGATTTCTTCTTCTGTCCAAAAATAACTGGCAAGGTCTTGTACCCATTCAAAATAGCTGACCGTTACACCACCAGCATTGCAAATCACATCGGGTACTACCGTGATTTGGCGCTTACTCAAAATTTCATCCGCTTCAGTTAAAGTCGGGCCATTGGCACCTTCCAAAATTATTTTGGCTTGGATCGTTTGGGCAACATGGACATCAATCACACCTTCAAGCGCCGCAGGAATAAAAACTTCCGCAGGAATTTGCCAAAACTTTGCAGCCAGAATTTCATCTTTTGCCGAAAATCCCTGAATCTTCTGATGGTGTTTTGAATATTCGATTAACTTTGCAATATCAATCCCTTGCTCTTGATACAAAGTCGCGGAATGATCCTGCACACAAATGACCTTGCTGCCATTTTCATGAAACAGTAAAGCTGCTTCGCTGCCGACATTGCCAAAGCCTTGTACACACACTCGGGCATCGTTCAAATCTAGATCAATCCGCTGAGCCACTTCACGCCCAGTAATATATACCCCACGCCCTGTCGCTTTAATCCGCCCTAAAGAGCCGCCAAGATGGACGGGTTTACCTGTCACCACACCTGTAACGGTAGAACCCGAATTCATAGAAAAAGTGTCCATCATCCATGCCATAATCTGCGGATTGGTGCCAACATCGGGTGCTGGAATATCTTTTTGTGGCCCAATAATAAAATTGATTTCTGCGGTATAGCGCCGCGTCAATCGTTCTAACTCACGCTTAGATAATTGGGTTGGATCGACCCGCACACCGCCCTTAGCACCGCCAAAAGGTAAATTTAGTGCAGCACACTTAATGGTCATCCATGCGGACAGTGCCATGACTTCATCTAAATTGACATCAGGATGGAATCGCACTCCGCCCTTTCCTGGCCCACGGGTCAAATTATGCTGAACACGATAACCTTCAAAATGCTGCACCGTGCCATCATCCATAATCACGGGAATATCGACAATTAAGCTCCGCTTCGGGCGTCGAAGCATATCCAGCCTTTCGCTCAGCTCGCCCAGATGGGGAGCCACTTTATCTAACTGCTTAAGATAATTATTCCAAGCAGTTGTACCCTGCTCCGTATACGTCAGACCTTTCACCATCGTGTTCATTGCATGATCCTGTTTTTGTATGCAGACGCATTTCCTTGCGGCTGCAAAAAGTATAAATTTATGTAGGTTTGTTGGCATTTATTGATTCATGTCTTCAGGCTGCGTGATCTAAATTAAAAAATTAAGCTTAGATTTTTCGCTTGGGCTTTAACCAAGATGTGTGTATATTGCCTGCCGTTTACAGGCTCGCATTTACACCAACCGCGCAAAAGCGAGATACTTTACAATTTCTGCCTGACCAGATTATTTTGCACGTACCGACATTGCTCTCACGAGAGCCACTTTGAATTTGTAGGAGAGAGCCAATTGCGTAGTTTGCTTGGAGATTATTTGCTGCAACGATTACAGCAAGATATTGATGGAACATTGCAACTGCGATTATTTCGCTGCTTGCGTAATGCCATGATTGATGGCGTATTGGCACCCAAAACTCGTTTACCTGCATCAAGAGATCTTGCCAAAGAGATCAAAGTCTCCCGCAATACGGTATTAAGCGCTTATGAACAATTACAGGCACAAGGTTATGTCGATGCCCGTACAGGACAAGGCACTTGGGTCACAGAGAAATTGCCCGAATCGTTTTTAATCAAAGCAGAAAACACCAACATTCCGATTCAAGAAAAAAAATCTCAGCAAAGTTACAGCTTATCTCAGCGCGGTTCATATTTAATCGGCTATTCAGCAGCATCGCCTTATCAATGGGGGGCATTTGTACCCGGTGCACCAGATGTAACTGAATTTCCTCACCATATTTTTAGCCGAATTCAGACCCGTTTGAGCCGTGAACCAGAAATCACTCGATTAATTTACAGCAATGCAGGCGGATGTCTGGAACTGCGCCAAGAACTTGCGGAATACCTTAAAATCGCGCGTTCCGTACAATGCGATGCCGATCAAATCATCATTACCGAAGGCACGCATCAAGCCATAGATTTGGTTTCGCGCACCTTGAGCGATATCGGTGACGAAGTCTGGATCGAAGATCCTGCTTACTGGGGCGCGCGCAATATTTTACGCATTAACGGTGTAAATTTGCGCTCACTGCCTGTTGACCAAGAAGGCATTATTCCTGACCTTGATCCCAAGCAGCCGCCTAAGCTGATCTTTGTCACACCATCGCATCAATATCCTTTAGGTTCACATCTGAGCCTTGAACGGCGCAAGCAACTGATTGCAATTGCCCGTCAGCATAAAAGCTGGATTGTGGAGGATGATTATGACAGTGAGTTCAGATTCTCAGGTCAACCCTATCCATCGTTGCAAGGATTGGAACCCGATTCACCAGTAATTTATATGGGAACATTCAGCAAAACCATTTATCCTGCGCTGCGCATCGGTTATTTAGTGGTGCCGAAAAAACTGTTTTCGCCACTGCGCATTGTGGCATCAGAACTGTATCGAGGTGGACATTTACTGGATCAAAAAGTGTTGGCAGAGTTTATCCGTGAAGGACATTATGGGGCACATATTCGACGTATGCGCTTACTTTACAGCAAACGCCATGCATTTTTAATTGATTTAATTCACCGTCATTTGGGGCCAGATTTTCTGCACGAATACAACACCGCAGCGGGCTTACACCTTATTTTAAAATTGCCAAGCAGCAGTGATGATGTACTAATTGCATCGAATGCACTCGATCAAAATGTAAAAGTCAGAGCACTCTCTCAATATTATACAAAACACTATTCTACGCGGCAGAAAGGATTGTTGCTTGGTTTCGCCTGTGTCAGCGAACAAGAAATACTCGTCGCTTTTGGTATTCTGTTGAAGTGCTTACGCGATGTCGGTATTCCCACACTTAATTAATTTTCTATATTAATCAAAATTTTATTTTTAAATCAAACTTAACTTTTTGTCAGTTTTTAAATCTCTGGCAAAACTATGTATTGCTTTTTTATTTTATTTAGTTTTTATTTTCCTGTAAATATCCTTTCCTGTACTTTTCACATTTTTAAAGCAATTGGCTCCTTTCAATAGATAAAAAATGGCTCTCGTCACCTGACAACAAAAAAGAGAAATTAGCAGCACACATAAACAACATGTAACAGTTGTGTAACCAAAGTGTGATCTTTCACCTGTTTACAGAACCATCAGATTTATCCAAGTTAACTTAATCTTAATTAAGTGCTTAATAATTCAGTTGCAGTTTCAATGGATAGATAGTGCGAAAAAGGTATAGACCAATATTGCAACTATATCCTTGATATTAAGGGAAATAATATGGCTGAAAATCAACATGCCTCCGAGCCAGATTCATCACAAGGCTTAAAAAATGGACTTAAATCACGCCACCTCACCATGATTTCTATTGCAGGTGTGATTGGCGGCGCATTATTTGTCGGCTCAGGAAATGTAATCTACAATGCAGGGCCAGCTGCACTCATCGCATATACTCTAGGCGGATTATTGGTTCTATTCATCATGCGTATGCTCGGTGAAATGGCGGTACTTAATCCCGACAGTGGCTCATTTTCAACCTATGCAGACCGCGGGATTGGTCGTTGGGCTGGATTTTCGATTGGATGGCTATATTGGTCTTTCTGGACCTTACTTATGGGATGGGAAGCCTTTGTTGCCGGAAAAATTCTCAATAGCTGGTTTCCATTCATTCCAATTTGGGGCTACATGCTATTCGTCATTGTAGCTTTGGTCTGGATTAATCTACGTGATGTCAAAAACTACGGTGAATTTGAATTCTGGTTTGCCTTAATCAAAGTCATTGCAATTGTACTATTCTTGGTTGTCGGTAGCTTAGCCATCATGCACCTTTGGCCTTGGGGCGATGCCACTATGCTAGGCGGGGTGACTTATTTGACCGCTGAAGGGTTTATGCCAAATGGTTTTTCTTCTATTATTACTGCCTTACTGGGTGTTATGTTTGCCTATATGGGGGCAGAAATTGTCACCGTTGCAGCCGCTGAAACTAAAGATCCTGCGAAAGAAATCCGCAAAGCATCTAACTCAATTGTCTGGCGAATCATTTTATTTTATGTCGGCTCAATGCTGATTACCGTTTGCTTAATTCCACACAACAACCCGCTATTAAAAGACCCAACTTGGGGTACATACAGCGTTACCCTTACTGCATTAGGTATTCCTGAAGCACGCCATATTGTCAATTTTGTAGTGTTAACTTCTGTATGTAGCTGCTTTAACTCTGCACTCTATACGTGTTCACGCATGATGTATTCCCTGTCCAAGCGTGGCGATGCACCAAAGAGTTTTGCATTCACCAACCGTAATAATAGCCCATGGGTCGGTGTTATTTTCTCAAGTCTTTTTTCAATCGTTGCGGTATATTTCACTGCGACTGAAAGCATGAATATTTATGATGTATTAATGCTGGCAACAGGTACGGTGTCTTTGTATGTATACCTTGCGATTGCAATTTCACAATTGAAGCTGCGTAAGAAATTGGAAGCAGAAGGTGTCGATATTCCATTTAAAATGTGGCTCTTTCCTTGGCTGACTTATCTCGTCATCATCTTTATTATTGGTGCCTTAATTACTATGGTCATTGAAGGGACTTATCTTAAGGAAGTGGCATATACCAGTGTTCTTGCCTTATTTATTGTTGGCTTAGGAATTTGCGCACAGAAGTTTAATTGGGGTGGCGGGAAATCTGCAAACAATAAAACTGCACAAAATAAAATTAATATTACTGACAATCACTATTAACAAACTGCTATAGATCCCCTTAAGATGTTCTGTGAATAACCGCTATGGTTGTTCACAGAACATGATTATCTTTTTAGATTAATTCAACTTTTATATAAATCTAATACATAAAATTCATATCATTTCGTAAGTTAAAATTCCTCTACCATTGCCTCCACATCAAATATGTAGAAACGAATCGTTTTTAGTATTTAAACTTCACATTAAAACGAACCATCATTGGATCTCCCCAATTGACCAATTGCGCATTCGGTGTGGTTCCAGCCAGATATTCTTTATCGAATAGGTTTTTAATACTTAGACCCGCTCCCCAAGTTTTGGCTTCATAACCCGCATTCACATCAAATAATGCATAACTTGGTAAGTAGACAAAGTCTGTATTGCGCTGTGCTGTTCGAGAACCTTGATAACGAATACCCGCACCAATATTCCAACCGAATTGATCAGGGCTAAAATAATATTGGGTGGATAATGAGCTGGCATTTTTAGGTATATGATTACTACGTTTACCCAGCTCACTGGCAGTCACACTTTCTGTTATTTTTGCAGTTGGAATATAACTATATGTTGCGGCTACATTCCATTGATCAGTTAATGCCGCCGCCATTTCCGCTTCAAAACCTTGGGTGACTTGCTCACCAGTTTGAATAGAAAAATTTCCAGAAGCATCTGATTCAGTGACATTTTTACGGGTGAGATCATAATAAGCCACATAGCCTTGTAAACGCTGCTCAAAAGCTTGTAATTTGATGCCAATTTCCGCTTGTTTACCCTCTTCAGGATTAAGTAATGTGCCATTTTCACCCGCATCCGTCACTGGCATAAAAGAGGTTGAATAACTGATATACGGCGCAAACATATCATTCATGCGGTACATGACAGAAGCACTGCCCGTAAAAGCATTGTCTGAATTTTTAGTGGCTGTATTTTTCAAGACATTATCAATTTCAACTTGAGTCCAATCATGACGGCCTGATAGCCCAATAATCCAGTGATCATCAATTTTAATGGTATTGCGTAGATATAAACCTGCATATTGGCTATAGGTAATTTCCTGACTCGGTGCGCCTATTTTTTTAATACTTACATTGCCATAGCTTGGATCATTGGCATTAAAATCATTAATCGTATCTGTGCGACGATAATAATCACTGCGTTCTCGCATCATATCGACACCGATCATGACATCATAGTTGAGCTTTCCAAAATCGAAATTACGCTGTAAATGATTATCCAAGGTATAGTTAATATCTTGTTTATCTTGATTATTAATTGCACGTTTAATCGTTGGCAGAATATTTGTACCCGATGCTAATATCGCATTCCCTTTTGTATCGGTTTTGGTCACAGCAAGGTTTTGTTTAAAAGTCCAGTCATTATCAAAATAGTGGGCATAATTCGCACCAATACGATAAACATCCACATCATAGCCATAATTCGGCTCACCAAAAAACAAGCTAGACGAATAGTTTTTATAATCACCCTTACTATAGGGAATACCCTGCTGACGGATATATTTACGATGTTGATAACTGGCAATCACAGATAAATCATCTTTATCGCCTAAATCAAAATTATATGATGGTGCAATATATTGATTTTTAAAATATACATAATCCGTTGGATCATCCTGATCAGACACTCGTCCTACCACACGAAAAGCACCTTTTGCACTTTCATTTGGCGCATAGTTCATATCAAAAGTTACTTCTTTTAAACCATAACTGCCATAACTTAACGCCCCTTTATAAGACGTTTCTGCTTGTGGACGTTTAGTGGTCAAATTAACTAAACCACCTGGCAATGCTAATCCGAAACCCACTGATGTTGGGCCTTTCACAACTTCAATAGATTCTAGACCCGAAATGTCTTCAGCTCTTAAAACATTATCTGATGCTTGTACACGCAATCCATCAATATAGGTTTGTGAACTGGAAATTTGTCCGCGGATAATAAAGTCATCCCAACCCCGACGTCCATATTGACCAGAGGTCACGCCAGCGACTCCATCTAAAGCTTCCGCAACTGTTTTTGCTTGTTTTTGTTCTATTTGCTGATTGGTGATAACACTAATCGACTGTGCGGTTTCAAATAAAGCGGCATCTGACCGAAGTACTGCACTTGCTGTTTTGGCTGCATAGGGTTTTTCATCGGTTTCAGCTTGAGTCGTAATGGTCGGTAATTGATTGCCCGATGGCTGTTCTAAATCGGATTCTGATTGAGCATGTAATGCTGTTGCCATAATGGCCAGAACTGAAAATGCTAAAAAGGACAGATTGAACTGCATGATGCCATACCGATAAAAACTTAAACGCAATTATAATCATTTTCATTTAAAAATATCACGCTTACTAAATGCAATATCATCAAAGCTGTTTAATCGTAAAAATAATAGACAACTTTATAGAATTTAATTTCCATAAGCCAACTGGTTTCCAACTCCGTTTTTCAATTTTTGCACTGTCACTCTTTTAAATATGAGAGGATTATTCACTCTTTAACGTTGGTTCCAATTTTAATTTCTCTGCTAAAAAATGGATAAAAACCTCTATTTTAGGCGCTAAATAGCGTGTTGGAGGATATAGCAACCATGCATCTCCACTATAGTAAGTTTTAAAATACCAGTCTGGTAATACTTGAATTAACGCTTTAGTCTCTAAAGCATGCCGAGCAACAAAATACGGCAAACTGGCAATCCCCATATGCTTTAATGCTGCATCTAATCTTATGCCTGTATGGTTAGCTGAATAACGGCCTTTCACAGAAACACTGGTTGTTTTATTCTCTTTTTGAAATTTCCACTTCGAGTCACTTGCCTGCTCCCCCAAATAAATACATTGATGTTCCTTTAAATCCTGAGGTTGCTGAGGCATCCCATGTTTTTCTAAATATTCAGCCGTCGCTACAATCACATGATCAATTTCAATCAGTTTTCTGCCCTTTAATCCTAATGATGGTTCATTGGTAATTCGTATGGCTAAATCAATTTCATCATCAATAAAGTCTATTAATTTATCTTCCAATAACATTTGGACATCAACTTTAGGATAGCGTTCTAAAAATTCAGGAATATGCGGATGAAGTAAATAATGCCCCACCGCCTTAGGCACACTGATTCGAACAGTGCCATGAGGTTCAGAATTAAACTTGCCCGAATTGTCGATAACCGCTTGAGCTGCATTCACCATTTCTAAGCAATAAGCATAAACCTGTGTTCCGCTTTCACTCAGGCGCAATTTACGCGTCGTTCTTTGCAGTAAACGGGTGCCGAGCGCGCGCTCCAGCCGAGATATCGCTCGGCTAATTGCAGATGGCGTATTTCCAAGCTGCCGAGCGGTTTCTGAAAAGCTGCCTGTTTCTACAACTTTGACAAAAATGGCCATTTCTTGAAGCAATGAAATACTTTGATTTGTGCTCATGAGGCAAAAATGATTTGATTTTCTACTAGATTATCATTACCAAGCATCATTTATATAATCTTTTTATTCGATTTATTCAGAGAATTATATGACTCAAGCCCTCTATTTATCAGGCAAGACCTGTGCTGACGTAAATGTAATAGACTGCAAATTAACTCAAGAGGGTCTTTTCGCAGTTCAGCTTGCTGCAACGCCTTTTCATCCTCAGGGTGGCGGGCAGCCCAGTGATATTGGAAAAATTAACGCGGTCACCGTTGAGCATGTTGCTATGCAAGATAAAGAAATTATTCATTACTGTCGTCAAGAAATCCCCTTAGGCAAAGCTTATGCTCAGGTCAATCTTGATAAGAGACAATATTTTAGCCGTTTACATTCAGCAGGACATTTAATTGGCCATGTGATGCAGGCCTTTGGCTGGGAGCCGATCAAAGCTCAGCACTGGCCAGAAGATTCCAAGGTGCAGTTTATAAAATCGGAAGCTACTCAAGATATTGATACAGCGTCTCTGCAAGCCATCTGCAATCAATATATTTCTGACAATTTGCAGAAATTTATTACGCAAAACGCAAATGGTTACCGTGAGATAAACTTTGGGCATCTGCCTGCATTTGCCTGCGGTGGAACCCACGTAGAATCTTTAGCTGAAATTATTGAAATCAGCATTGCCGAATATAAATTGAAGAAAGGTAAATTAACGATTCACTATAAAATTTCTGATGAGCATCCATAATATGTGGGCGCAATATGGTTCAGAATTTTTAGCTTTGGCTTTAGTTCATTTTCTTGCAGTACTTTTACCGGGTCCAGATTTTGCAGTGACCGTAAGGCACAGTGTCCGCTATGGGTATTTGATTGGATGCCTAACCGCGATAGGAATAGGTGCAGGGATTTCAATCCATGTTTTATATACCCTTGTTGGGCTCGGCATCATCATTCAGCAAAGTTCATGGCTAATGTTTTCTTTACAGATTTGTGGGGCAATGTATTTAATCTATTTGGGATGCAGTTTATTGCGTACTCAGCCCTTTAATTATGCTGCTTCAACAGAAAATATAGACAGTCTTCCTTTGAGCAAATGGAAGGCATTTATGACCGGATTGATGACGAATGCTTTTAATCCGAAAGCGACCCTATTTTTTCTTGCTATATTTACGACCTTGGTTCATCCAATAACACCGATGAAAATTCAAATTTTTTATGGTGTTTGGATGTGTGCAGTCAATGCATTGTGGTTCATGGTTGTTGCCATTTTATTTTCTCGGCCAATGGTTCGGAATAACTTCTTAAAAGCTGGAAATAAATTTGAGAAATTTATGGGAGCTGTATTAATAATACTTGCTGTAAAACTGCTATTCACAAATATATGATTTTTAAAGTTTTCTATAATCAACATATAACACCGTATATGTTGATTGTAGAAAGTATTTAACAGGTCAATGTATTGGCACCATCGCCATGATGCTATACCTACCCCATGTTGGCCACGATCCAAAATCACAAGATCTTTAGCTGAACAATTTCCTGAAAAACAAAAAAAACTAACCCTATCTTGCGATTTAAATACCCCATTAAGTTCAGACTGAAATGATAAGCCTTAAAATAAAACGGAGATAAACTTAAAATCCAGTCAATCGCATGGATTATTCAAGTCTATTGATTCAAATCATGAAAATAATTTATTTTAAAATGAAAATATTTCATCAAATTCATAACCTTAAGGTACTGATAAAAACTAAAATACCCTGCTTCAATTTTTCATTATTTACTATGTCTAAGCTAAAGCGCCAAAAACTTACTCTTCCAGATGGTCATAATAAACTTTTACTACACTCTTGCTGTGCGCCATGCTCTGGTGAAGTGATGGAAACCATGATTGAATCGGGCATCGACTTCTCTATTTTCTTTTACAACCCCAATATTCATCCTGTTAAAGAATACTTAATTCGTAAGGAAGAAAATATTCGCTTTGCTGAAAAGCACAATATTCCTTTTATTGACTGCGACTATGACACTGACAATTGGTTTGAACGTGCTAAAGGGATGGAAAATGAACCTGAAAAAGGTAGTCGCTGCACAATGTGCTTCGATATGCGTTTCGAACGTACCGCGCTCTATGCACATGAACATGGCTTTAGCCTCATCAGTAGTTCGCTGGGTATTTCTCGATGGAAAGATATGAAGCAAATTAATGGTTGTGGTATACGTGCTGCCGAGCATTATCCCGATATAACTTACTGGGATTACAACTGGCGAAAAAATGGTGGTGCTCACCGCATGATTGAAATCAGTAAAAAGGAAGAGTTCTATCAACAAGAATACTGTGGATGCGTGTATTCACTTAGAGATACTAATCGTTGGCGTATGAGCAATGGTCGTGACCGCATCAAATTAGGCGTGAAATTCTATTCCAATGCTATGGATAGTGAAAAATCCAGCACCGATTAAATTATATAGCCTTGTAATCAATATCATAAGAAAACGATCCTTTTTCTGGTGCCAAAAACACCCAATTTTCGTTCATCCCATAGGTATGTTAAACTAGCTGTACTTTTAACACCTGCGCTATGTCGTAGGTGTATTTTTTTAAATCTCCCTTTTTGAAATTGAATTGTTCTGTCTGTTCAGCGTGATCTCCCCATCGACGCTGTGAACCGTTATTACTTTTCTATTTGCAAAATTATTTTTTAATCTTCCTGCCCGTCAGGAGGTAAGGTCCTTTTATTTTAAAAAAAGTGACTTTGTGCTGACGGGTTGTAAAAACGATGTTGAAAACCATGTCTCCCCCACACATTTCTAGACTCACTTTTGCCACTTTATTGTTTCCTTTGGCATTGGTTTTATTTGAGTTCGCTGTCTATTTGGGCAACGATTTAATCCAACCAGCCATGCTTGGTGTAACCCGTGATTTTGGCGTGAGCAGCTCTTGGGCACCCTCATCTATGTCATTCTACCTGCTTGGTGGCGGCTGTATCGCGTGGCTAATGGGTCCATTGTCGGATCGTATTGGTCGTAAGAAAATTTTATTGGCAGGTGCACTATTTTTTGCAATAACTTGCTTACTGATTTTATTCACACAAAATATTCAAAGTTTTTTAGGCTTACGTTTCCTACAAGGCATGGGTTTGACCGTGATTAGTGCCGTAGGTTATGCAGCCGTTCAAGAAAACTTTGAAGAGCGTACTGCAATTAAAGTCATGGCAATTATGGGCAATATGACTTTATTTGCGCCACTCTTAGGTCCTTTAGTCGGCTCATTGATGATTGACCACGTCTCTTGGCATTGGGGCTTTGTCGGAATTGCAATATTGGCTTTACTGGGTTGGCTTGGTCTAAAAGTGGCCATGCCAGCAGATCAAAAAGTGAATCTGACACAAAAACCTATGAGCAGTATTTGGAGTGATTTTAAAACAGTCTTTAACAATAAACAGTTTGTGATCATGACCAGCGCCCTGCCAATGGCATGTTTACCAATCATGCTCTGGATTGCATTATCGCCTGTAATGCTCGTTGAAAACCTCGGTTTTAGTGGTCTGCAATATGGTATGGCGCAAGTACCAGTATTGGGTGCGCTAATCTTGGGTAGTGTGATTTTAGTTAAAATTATTGATAAATATCCACTCGGTCAAACCATTTTATTCGGTCTACCGACCATGTTAGTCGGCGCACTGATCATTCTAATCGGCTTATTCATCCCGACTTATTTCGTATGGACGCTGATTATGGGTATGACCATCATGAGCTTTGGTGAAGGGATTTGTTTCTCTGTGCTGTATCGTTTAGCCATGATGTCATCGGACGTATCGAAAGGTACAGTTGCGTCGGCTATGTCAATGATCATGATGCTCAGCTACTTTGTCGTGCTTGAAGTATCACGCATGTTGTTTGAAGCTTATGACCTGATGGCATTTAGCTTATGTAGTTTGGCATTGGTGCTGATGTGGTTTACTTTACCACGCACGATGTTGAAAAAAGTGATGCTTGAGCGTAAAGAAAAAGGTCAGTTCTAATATTTTTTTAAATTAGACCAAACTTAAAAAGGCGGAATCATTTTAGTGATCCCGCCTTTTTTATAGCGTATTTCTGAATCAAACAATCAAATGCTAACTGGCTTGATTCACATACCAGTTTTTCCATGAACTACTACCACGCACTTCTATCGGCACTGTCAAAATCAAGTTGTTTTTTAAAATTTGCGTTTGATCAACTGCTTTGGCAAGGCGGGCTTTGACTGAGTGAATACATTCACGATCACCAAATTCACAGCGGTCTAATGTTGTCCCACCACACGGGCCATTGGCAAGACCTTTAGGGCAAGTTTCAGGGCAAATATATAAGGTATCACCTAGGCGACATTGCCCACAACTTTCACAGCCCACTACACCATGTTTACTGACAAATTCAGTTTTAAGCAGTGCTTGCGCTGCAAGTGATCCATTCCAAAACCGCGACTGGAAAATAAAATTTCCAACACCTTTTGCAACTTTAGACTCGAATAAAGCATCATGCATTAAATGCAAATGCTGATATTTTAAAATCTGCATGGAGCTTACAGGGCGTGAATAATACGTCAGCGCTGGATAAAACTCGTTGCCTGTTTTGACTTGCCAAAGTGTATTCCACAACAACTCAAGTTCATCTAAACCAAGATGACGATACTCCTCAATATAGCTCTCTAACAGCAATTGCTCTTCAGGTTTATGACATGCCGAAAGGTGCACACCTGCAAAACCTAACTGTTTGCAGATTAAAATTTGTAACGCACAGCGTAGATACACCCGATCAGTCAAACCTGATTCTTTTTCTTCACCCAAGATCTTGAGCATATGTGGTGTAATCACAATGCCCGCCACTTGATGCTTCACCATAAAATTGGCGCGTCCTAATGTTAGCGGCATGACACAGGCGAGTATTTTTTGAGCATAGCCATGTTGGGTTAAAAATGCTTTCGCTTCTTTCAAAGCAGACAAGTCATAACCCAATTGAGTAATGATATAATCTGCGCCAGCCTTCAGCTTTTTATGCAATTTTAAATACTGTGCATCGCGTTCAGCTTCAGCATATTTAAACGGGTTAAATGCGACTCCTATACAAAAACCAGCATGTTGTTTTGCTGCCATCACGGCATTTACCGATTCAAGGTAACGCGTACGCTCACTAAAATCCTTTCCCTTGTGATGGTTTTTAAGCTTATCACCTGTGAGTAATAATAAATTTTGCTGTCCAATCGCTTGAGCATCATTTAAAAACTGCTCAAAGTCACGAATGTCCCGCCCCTTACCAGCAAAATGCAGCACTTTTTCAATGTGTTTCGGGTAAGCTTGTGCAGCAATAATCGGGGCAAGATCATCATCCGCATGGACTCGATCGGCCAAAGTCATCAATGCTGCAAAGCCAGCAAATTGAGTTTTTACAGGCAAAATCTCTTTCATTGAGCAGAGATATTCCACCAGTACACAAAACTGATTTTGAGTAAAACAAGTCGAAAGTTGGGACATAAAGGGAAAGTGATCCAGAGGATCAAGACAAAATAAAAGCGAATTATAATCAAGATCAGCTTAAAGTGCATCTGATGCTACACAATTTGGCAGCATCAGAAGTCATACCGATAAAATATAGGCTAGCCCCATACGTCCTGTGCAATTTCATTCATCAGTTTCAGTTTTTTCCACTGCGTATCATACGAAATACGGTTGCCCTCTTCCATCGAGGCAAAGCCACTTTGTGGACATAGACCCAATTGTTCAAGCGGTAGATACGCTGCTGCTTGCTGAATTTTGGCAATCAGCTTCGTTTTGTCTTCAACAGTCTCTATTTTAGTCGATATCAAACCTAAAAAGACTTCAGCATTTGTGCCCTGTAATTTTGCTAAAGGCTCAAAACCACCCGCACGCTCGGTGTCAAACTCTAATAAGTAACGATCAATATTATGTAATTTTTCAAAGATAAAACATTCAATCGCTGCATAGCCACCTTGATACAACCAACTCGATAAAAAATTACCGCGGTTAATATGCAGTGCCACCACAAGGTCTTCAGGCTTATTGGCAAGTGCAATATTTAAAGTCTGAACAGCAAAATGTGCTAAATCATCAGGATTCATGCCCAATGCAAGCTCTTTGTCACGTTGTTCTTCATCACACAAATAGGCCCAAAATTCATCGTTAATCTGAAGATAACGACAACCTTGCTCATATAAGGCTTGAATCGCTTTTTGATAAGCCTGCCCTAGATCTTCAACGTATTCAGTCAAACGATCGGCATAATGACGATTATTGCGCAGATGTGGATACAACATCATGTTAGGGCTAGGCAAAGTAAATTTTGCCGTCGCAAAACCATCAATGGCCTGATGTAAAAAACGATAATGCGCAAGGCTTGGATGATCTTCTGGAAAATCAATTTTCCCAGTTACACGAACATCATAGGCTTTGCTAATGACACCTTTAAATTGTCGTCCATCACGGGTCTTATAACCTTGAATACCGTCAAACTGTTCAAGAAAATCGTAATGCCACCAACCACGGCGAAAGTCGCCATCCGTCATAATGGTGCAGTCATTATCCAACTGAATATCAATCAGGTTATCAATTTCGGCATCTTCCACTTGACGTAATGTTTCTTCATAAATCACACGATCAGCAAAATCATAACGGGCTTTTTTCAGTTTTAAGGGTCTTAAAAAGCTCCCGACATGCTCGACCTTATTATTGGCATACTGGTTTTTTGCTGCTTGGCTCGTGTTGCTCTTCATAAATGTCGTCATTTAAAATGTAGCTTGGATTGAATCGGAGTGTGGAAGAAATGTCGAATTTAACTTATAGATTCTTTAATTATTAAATAGTAATAAGCATCATAGACTTAACAATATTTATGTATCTTATTTAACACATTTACTGAAATATACTCATGTTGAGGTGAACTTATTTCATGTTTCACTTCATAAAAAGCCAGATGACGTATCATTTGGCTTTCGACTCGTCACATTTAACTTGAAAAATTAACTATATTTTAGAATTATTCTCAAAAAACTCCCCCCAAACTTCTACCCAAATTTCATTCACAAGTTGAAGCTTACGCAAATGTGCATCATAAGGAACACGATTGCCTTCTTTAGTTGATAAGGAACTACATTGTGGGCTTAACGCCAATTTGCTCAAGCGGTAAGAATTTAGGAGCTTCATGAATACGTGCAATAATTGCATCTTTATCCTTAAGCTCTTCGACTTTCTGACACAAAACATGATTTATTTGGATTATTAAATAAAATAGTTAAACCAAGCTCAACAAATAATAGGCAAAAAAAAGACTTATAAGCATTTGATTAGCTTATAAGTCCTTTAAATATATTGGTAGGTATAAGCAGACTCGAACTGCTGACCTCTACGATGTCAAAGACAGTACAATTTAAATAATATCAAAAGCTTAAATTTTTCCTGTCGCATTTCATCATTTTTTTATACTAATAATCTTTGCAATTACATGTAATAAAACATTGTTCAAGTGAGCATTCCGTTTAGGCAAAGATCAGGCCATAGAGTCAGTGTATTTAATAAGCATCACAGCATTTATTAACAGAATATATTTGAAGGATTGAACAAATATTTCATGCCTACATTCTTGTAATCTAAAATTTTAGGTCATAAAAAAAATAGGTTACTTTAGTTACCAAAATTAATATTAATAGATATATATATGAAATTATTAAGATTTAATTGAATTTATAAAAGTTACTTTTAGGTTACTTTTGAGTTACCAGTAACCCAATTTTTAGGTTACCACCAGTAACCTTTTAAGTTTTTGTTTTTTAATAATTAATTGTTTTTTCAATTGACTTAGTAACCCAAAGTAACCTAATAAAAGTTACCAATTATTTTAATATAAATTAATAACTTATCTATTGTTTTTAATGTTGGTAACCTAAATTGAACTTTTATTTTTGGACTTATAAAATTCATTAAATAGTTCTATTTGTTCTCTATCTTTTAATTTGCATCAGATCGCATCACTTTGCATCAAATCGAATGTATTAATATGCCCTCAAAGGCTTTAATAGCATTGGTTTGAGCTATTTTTAGCACTGCATCAAAATAATGACTTTTAGTAAGACTGCGGAGGCGTGAGGGAACTGCGTTTAATGTGGCATCTATCAGAAGGTTATTTGAAAATATTTATTCCAGCTTTGGCTTCTTCTTTATTTTTTAGATTGATAAAAGTAAGTACTATCGCAGAACGATCAGACGAAAAAAGCTGGTGCTATTCCATCAGCTTGATTTAATGCAGTGAATTAAAATAGTATAACTAGCCCAAATCTTGCTTAAGCCAATACCAGTTGATAACAACCTGTTCAGTAAACTGAATAACATTTCTATTCTATTCAGCAGTTTTAAATTGAATTTATCTGCTTTAGATAATTTAATTTTTATAATAAATTTTCAAAAATAATGGGTAAAAGGAATAATTGTAATGGGTAAAAGATATATTTTACTAGGAGCATCGTTATTTATTCTTTTCATTGTGTGTGGCGGATATTTTTGGAAAAATTTTGAGAAAAAAAAGATAGAAGAAAAATTTTGTTTAGAAGCTCAAAATTTTAATCAAGATCAGTTATATCAAAGAGCGATGGTGAGTTATTTTCAGAGCCGTAAAGACGATATCATTTTTAAAAAATCTAAAGATAAGATTGATGATAATGAAAAAAGAAATAATGCAGCTTATAATTTATTTGTTTTGAAGAAAGATATTCTAAATTTTAATGATTTACAGCGTAGTTTTAAAGAGAAAATAGAGAATCCAGATAATACATATGACCCAAATAGAGCTGGAGTGGATAAAATGCTTGTTGGAGACCTCGTATTAAAAGGTATGTCTTATGGCAGTGTTGTGGTTCTTACAGACTATGCAACGATCAGGGACAATATCGAATTGAATAATAAAAATTTCTACCAGCAATCCAATAACAAATACAGTTTTTTATTGACTTTTGATGCGGGTGGGGATAAATCTTGGCAAATATTTTATCCATCAGATTGTTGCAAGATAATTAGCTATGCCGATGTACTTAAAGTACAACAAAATGAAGTGAAACAAAATGAAACGAGACAAATCAAGAATTATGTGTCTGATGTTCCCAAAGCACAATATTTTTTACTGGTTTCAGATTATAGCTATAAAATTAATATGCTCATCAGCGATATGAAGTATCTGCCACTTAAAGAAATTCGTTTTGAATCTGAAGCACATCCTATTGATGAGTGTGGAAGGGTTCACTTTAACGTTTCTTTTTCTATGAAAAGATTGATTATTAATTGAAATTTTAATTAATCTGAATCGCAGATAAGAATTGACTTGAAAAAGAAGAGCTATAGCCAAACCAATATAGTTAAATCAAAAATCAATATCATTACTTTTAAAATAAATTACACATTGCTCAATCTCAGCCGAAAATTTATCTTCCATGCCAACTTTATGGTCAGTCATAAAAACATGTATAAAATACAACCAATCAGAATCATCAGTTTTTATAGCATAATCTATAACTCGCTTAAATGACTTTTTTAGTTTTTGAACCTCAACTTCAGCTAAATAACCATATAAAACTCTAGAACCTGGCCAATTTAGATCCATAAATCCTTCTAAAAGCTTATCTAAATTTTTTTCTACTATTTCTTTTGGGAGATATGGGAGCATAATTGAAAAGTTTTCCCACTGGTAACCTCCAGATGGATCAACCAAAGAGCTAAAATCTAATTCATTTTTCTTCAACTTCTTTTTAATAATAAAGGCCAAATTAATTATATCGTGGATATATAATGTTTGTTCACTCAAATGATCAATAATGGATTTTTCATCATCTAATTGTCTCATGGTGCTTCCCCTTTTTTCGACCAACACTATACTCTCCCAAAGTGCTTAATTAGTCTATTTAATATAATGGCTGTTATACAAAGCAAAAATCGTAGGAGATTGGCCCAATGTTATTCCCAAGTAGAAATGTCCTATACAGGCATTTCCAAGTCAAGCACAGGATTCAGATTTCTTTGTTGTTCTAATTCCTCATGCTGTTGTTGAATATGTGCCAAGACAGAACCCAAACGCTTATTCTCAACGATCTCTCTTTGGTTGAGCTGGCTTAATTTATCGATGATGCTGTAATTGATTTTTCTTCCTTGATATTCAATTGCAACCGTACCATCTGGGTATTCTAAAAACTCGATATATTTACCAATCAAACTATGATTCTGTTCGATGTTTTCTAAAATATAGATGCACTTATCATAGGTAATCGTGAGGCTTTTACTGACCCTACGTGG
>NZ_NEGM01000017.1:0-36186 GCF_002135275.1 Acinetobacter sp. ANC 4973 | reverse complement strand
TATATTTAATTTTAGGTTTGAGCACACTTGAACGACCACAATCTTTACATCTGAACTGTGCATTTCCACTTTTATTGTGTCCATTCTTATAGATATTCGCTGATTGGCAGCGGGTGCATAGGTAGGTTGTAGTTTCTATGATCATTGTCAGTATTTACAGCTTGTGTGGTTTCAGTTGTATTCTAAAATAAAACACGTTGGATCTGAGCACTACCAATTAATCTTTATGCACTTTTGAAAAAAGATAAAATAGAGAAAAATATTTTTATTGCTTTAGGCCTTTCTAAAAATCGCATAGATGCTCTTAGGGATATGGAGAATATTTCTGTTAAAATCAAAAAAATGCAACCTGGTTCAGAAAATATTTCTGGGATTTCCATGGGTAATTTTAATATTGAAGAATTTATTCATATAGTTAAGGAGAATTTTAATATTACGCCCCTTGTAATAATTGAATATTTAAGAGAAGTAAGGGATTTGGAGAAATTAAGAGCAAATACCAATAATGAAAATTATCAAGTTAAATATAATGAATTTTTAAATAAATATGCTTTACACCCAAGAATTGGAATGCAATATCTTATATTTCAAGGTCAATATCAAAAATATCTCTCTGAAAATGTATGGTTGGATGATTAGTATTTCATTAATTTTAAATACGTAATAATTTGGTTAACATCATCCGTCTGCAACTGTTCCCGCATCTTTAAAAACTGCTTTTCATCTAAGTCATACAACTTAAGTGAAAGCAGTTTTTCTATATCTGCTGTTGGAAAGCGGTATTTAATCACTTTAGCAGGCACACCACCCACAATTGCATAAGGCAGTACATCTTTAGTCACCACAGCACCTGTTGCAACCACAGCACCTTCGCCCAGTGTTACCCCTTGCATAATCATGGCACGTGAGCCAATCCAGCAGCCATTGCCAATAATCGTATCGCCAGCAGGGACAAAACTACGTGTATCGAATGGAAAGGCTGAAATCCAGTCGGTACGGTGTAATTGGTTACCGCCCATCATAATCACGCATTCAGCGCCAAAACAGACAAAGTTTCCGATATGTAGCTGATCTATCGGTTTCTCTATGGTTGCAGCTTTGTCGTGCAGATAACGCACCACACAGCGCTCAAAACCTTGATCCCAGTAAGCACTGTAATAGCTGTAATTCCCTTTAATATGGATATTGGGATTCTTCACTGTTTTCGAGATGAATTCGAATTCACACCAATGTTTTACAGGAGAGTTAATCAGTTGCTCAGACATGAAAATACAATATTGGGAGGTTAGGGGATTATATCCTAATAGTTCTGTTTTTTGATAAAGATGAGTTGGATGGAGTTTTTAAAAATATCTCTCCCTTTTATAGCAGGGTTATTTATCTAATAAAAAGAGTGGGGGATGTAAGAATTAATAATTTATAAAAGTAAGACTAAATTGAGCTTATGTAAAAAAATTCCAAAATGCCTTAAACCAATGTGGGACAAAATGGGGGAACAGAAAACCATAAAATGCTGAAATGAATGCAGTAATTAAAACAATTTGTATTGAGCTTGTATTGGTATCAATATAAAAAGACCATGCAAGTGCAATCATTACTCCTAGGAAGATTCCACCAATTGCATAATAAAAAGTTTGTATTAAGCGCTCATCCATTTTTCATTGTCATTTTATGTTATTGATTGAATTATAATCGAATGAAAAACAAAAATCCCCTCAAAAGAGGGGATTTAGAAAGCGATGAATCTTTAAAAATTAAAGATATTCAACTTTCACAATTTCATATTCCACTTCACCTTGGGGAGTGGTAATTTTTGCTTCATCGCCTTCGCTTTTACCCAAAAGACCACGAGCAATCGGTGAGTTCACAGAGATCTTGTTGATCTTAAAGTCTGCTTCGTCATCACCTACAATTTTATAGGTTTTCTTTTCTTCAGTATCTAAGTTTTCAATGGTGACCGTCACACCAAAAACAACACGACCATTTTGTTCAAGTGATTTAACATCAATTTCTTGAACTGCGCCGAGTTTACCTTCGATATCTTGAATACGACCTTCACAGAAGCCTTGTTGCTCGCGAGCAGCATGGTATTCCGCGTTTTCTTTTAAATCCCCATGTTCACGCGCTTCAGCAATTGCAGCAATGATGCGTGGACGATCAACCGATTTAAGTTGAAGTAATTCTTTCTCTAAGGCAATTTTGCCTTCAGGTGTCATAGGATAACGTTTCATTGTTGTCCCTCACAGTTGTTATGTATTAAAAAATACAGATTAAAAATAAAAAAATCCCGCCACCGATAAGGTGACGGGACTTATCGGTAACTTAATTAGTCTTTAGTAAGGTCTTGCAAGCGGTAAACATCCATTGGTAATTGGATTGCTAGAGCTTGGCATACTGCTTCTGCGCCATTCAAAGTAGTCGTGTTATACACTTTACCTTGAAGTGCTGAACGGCGGATCGAGAATGAATCTTCTTGAGCCTGTTTACCTTCAGTCGTGTTAATAACAAGGTGAATTTCGCCATTTTTAATGCGATCCACAATGTGAGGACGACCTTCAGTAACCTTGTTCACGCGTTCACACTCAAGACCAGCTTCGCTGATTACCTTAAATGTACCATCAGTCGCAAGAATCTTGAAGCCTAAATCGATCAGTTGTTTTGCAATTGCAACTGCACGTGGTTTATCTGATTCACGTACAGAGATAAATGCATGCTTGATTTCACCTTCAGTTGGTAGACCTGGTAAACGTTCATTGGCACCAAGTACCGCTTTATAGAACGCTTCGCCAAAAGTTTTACCAACACCCATTACTTCACCTGTAGATTTCATTTCAGGGCCAAGAATAGGGTCAACACCAGGGAATTTCGCGAATGGGAACACAGCTTCTTTTACTGCAAAGTGGGTTGGGATAATTTCTTTAGTAAATCCTTGAGATACTAAAGATTGACCCGCCATACAACGTGCAGCAATTTTTGCCAATGATTCGCCAATGCATTTAGAAACAAACGGTACAGTACGTGATGCACGTGGGTTCACTTCAAGAATATAAACGTCATTGCCTTTAACTGCAAACTGAACGTTCATTAAACCAATTACGCCAAGCTCTTTTGCCATCGCAACGGTTTGGCGGCGCATTTCATCCTGTACTTCATTTGATAATGAATAAGGAGGAATAGAACATGCAGAGTCACCAGAGTGAATACCCGCTTGTTCAATGTGCTGCATAATACCGCCAATCACAACGTCTTTACCGTCAGATACGCAGTCTACGTCAACTTCAATTGCGTCATCTAAGAAACGGTCAAGAAGAACAGGCGCTTCATTTGATGCTTGAACGGCATCACGTAAGTAGCGTTTAAGTTCGTCGTCGTTGTATACGATTTCCATCGCACGACCACCAAGTACATAAGAAGGACGTACAACCAGTGGGTAGCCAACTTTAGACGCTTCAGCCATACCTTCTTCAGCAGATTTCACAATGCTATTGTTTGGTTGGCGAAGTTGTAGACGTTGAATCATTTGCTGGAAACGTTCGCGGTCTTCTGCGCGGTCAATTGCGTCAGGCGATGTACCAATAATTGGCGCACCTGCTTCTTCTAAAGCACGAGCCAATTTTAACGGAGTCTGACCACCGTACTGTACGATAATGCCTTTAGGCTTCTCAATACGCACGATTTCAAGTACATCTTCCAAAGTGATTGGTTCGAAGTACAAACGATCTGATGTGTCATAGTCAGTAGAAACCGTTTCAGGGTTACAGTTGACCATAATAGTTTCGTAACCGTCTTCACGCATTGCAAGGGCCGCGTGTACACAGCAGTAATCGAACTCGATCCCTTGACCAATACGGTTAGGGCCGCCACCAATCACCATGATCTTGTCTTTGGTCGATGGATTTGCTTCACATTCTTCATCGTAAGTTGAGTACATGTAAGCAGTGTCAGATTCAAACTCTGCAGCACAGGTATCCACACGTTTATAAACTGGCATTACGCCTAAGTTCCAACGTTGTTTACGGAATTGTTTCTGCGAAATGCCCATCAAATCTGCAATACGAAGGTCAGATAAACCTTTGCGTTTGAACGAACGGATGTTATCGGCATTTAAATCACCAAAGCCAAGTGTTTTTACTTGCTCTTCGGTTTTAATGATGTCTTCAATTTGAATCAGGAACCATTTGTCGATATTGGTTGCAGCAAAAACTTCGTCTAAGCTAAAGCCGTGACGGAAGGCATCAGCCACATACCAAATACGCTCAGGACCCGGAACTTTAAGTTCATGTAGAATCTTTTCGCGCGCGCCTTCAGCACCAACAGCAATTTGTTCGTCAAAACCACACACGCCAACTTCAAGACCACGAAGCGCTTTTTGCATAGACTCTTGGAAGTTACGACCAATCGCCATTACTTCGCCCACAGATTTCATCTGCGTGGTTAAAATTGCTTCAGCTTGTGGGAATTTCTCGAAGTTAAAACGAGGAATTTTGGTCACTACATAGTCAATTGACGGTTCGAATGATGCAGGAGTAATACCACCAGTGATGTCATTTTTCAATTCATCAAGGGTGTAACCCACAGCCAATTTTGCAGCGATACGTGCAATTGGGAAACCTGTTGCTTTCGATGCAAGTGCAGATGAACGTGATACACGTGGATTCATCTCGATCACAACCATACGACCGTCTTTCGGGTTAATACCGAATTGAACGTTCGAACCACCTGTTTCAACACCAATTTCACGCAGAACAGCAATCGATGCATTACGCATGATTTGGTATTCTTTGTCAGTGAGTGTTTGTGCAGGCGCAACAGTGATTGAGTCACCTGTATGCACACCCATTGGGTCGAAGTTTTCAATCGCACAGACGATAATACAGTTGTCGTTTTTGTCACGAACAACTTCCATTTCGTATTCTTTCCAACCAATCAATGATTCATCGATTAAAAGTTGGTGAGTTGGCGATAGGTCGAAACCACGTTCACAGATTTCAATGAATTCATCACGGTTGTAAGCAATACCACCGCCTGAACCCCCCATGGTGAATGATGGACGAATAATCGAAGGGAAGCCCAATTTTGCTTGGATTTCGAATGCTTCTTCCATATTGCTTGCAACAGCAGCACGTGGACATTCAAGACCAATACGACGCATCGCATCATCAAACAATTTACGGTCTTCTGCCATTTCAATGGCATCTTTACTCGCACCAATCAATTCAACATTATATTTCGCTAAAATACCGTGCTCATCCAGTGCAAGCGCACAGTTTAATGCTGTTTGACCACCCATTGTTGGGAGGACTGCATCTGGACGTTCTTTTTCAATAATTTGTGCAACAGTCTGCCAAGTAATCGGTTCGATATACGTGGCATCTGCCATGCTTGGGTCGGTCATAATAGTGGCTGGATTAGAGTTCACTAAAATAACGCGATAACCTTCTTCACGAAGTGCTTTACATGCTTGTGCACCTGAGTAATCGAACTCACATGCTTGACCGATGACAATCGGACCTGCACCAATAATTAAGATGCTTTTAATGTCTGTACGTTTAGCCATGATCGCTTCCTTAATTACTTCTTAGATGCTTCGATAAGTTCGATGAAATGATCGAATAATGGTGCGCAGTCATGTGGGCCAGGGCTTGCTTCAGGGTGACCTTGGAAGCTAAACGCTGGTTTGTCAGTGCGATGCATACCTTGAAGGGTCTGATCGAACAATGATTTATGCGTCGCTTTTAGGTTTGCAGGTAAGGTATCAATATCGACTGCAAAGCCATGATTCTGAGAAGTAATCATCACTGTACCATCTTCAAGATTTTGTACAGGATGGTTGGCACCGTGGTGACCATGCGGCATTTTTACCGTTTTAGCACCAGAAGCAAGGGCTAGAATTTGGTGGCCGAGGCAAATACCAAATACGGGTAAGTTAGTGGTTTCAACAATCGTTTTTACAGCTTCAATTGCATAATCACATGCAGCTGGATCGCCAGGGCCATTCGATAAAAACACACCGTCTGGATTTAATGCGAGAACTTTTTCTGCAGGCGTTTGAGCTGGAACTACAGTCAGTTTGCATCCACGATCCGTCAGCATACGTAAGATGTTGGTTTTGACACCGTAATCATATGCTACAACATGGAATTTAAGTTCAGGTTGAGAGAAGCCTTGACCCAGTGTCCAAGAACCTTCCGTCCATTCAAAACCTTCTGGATCGCAGCATTCTTTAGCAAGGTCTAGACCATCCAAGCCACCGAAAGCACGTGCTTTTTCTAAAGCTTCTTCTTCTGTGATATTTTCACCAGCAAGGATGCAACCATTTTGCGCGCCTTTCGCACGTAAAATTCGTGTCAATTTACGTGTGTCGATATCAGCAATCGCAACAACATTGTGTTGTTCTAGGTATTCACCTAAAGATTGATCAGCACGGAAATTGCTATGCAATAAAGGTAGGTCACGGATAATTAAACCGTTTGCCCATACTTTATGAATTCGACCTGACTCAGCGTCTTCTTCGTTGCAACCAGTATTACCAATATGTGGGTAAGTTAAAGTTACAAGTTGCTGTGCATAACTTGGGTCAGTCAAAATTTCTTGATAGCCAGTCATGGCAGTATTAAAAACGACTTCACCAGTCGTACTACCCGATGCACCGATAGACGTACCTTTAAAGATCGTTCCATCTGCGAGGGCTAAAATGGCGGGAGTGCTCAAACCAAAGCTCCTGAAATTTAGGCTGTAAAAAAGCGAGAAGACGAAAAAAAAGGAAGGCTATTTTTTTAACCAACCCTCCTATGTCTGCTCGCTTGAACTTAACAGCGCATTATACGGACGAAGTGTCTTGAAGTCCATTTAATTTATACTGAATATGCAATATAAATGCCTTGTAATTTATGTGGGAGTCTGCTTTTAGATTGTGTATATAAAATGTAAGCAAATAAGAATTGTCTGACAAATCAAAACTTAAATTTTATCAAATAGCGATAGGCTATAGTTCTTATCTAATAACTACAGGAACAAAATCATGACTATAGAGCAAAAACAGGTTAAAGCTAAAACAGTATTAAAAGAAGTGGTTGCTGAAAGCGCTGAAAAGCTGGAACAAGTCTCTAAAGAAGCACAACAGAAAGTAACAGAAGTGGTTGCAGTGGTTACTGAAAGTGCTGAGAAATTGGAACAGGCTTCTAAAGAAGCTCAGCACAAAGTAACAGAAGCAGTTGCTGAATCAGCTGAAAATATTAAGGTTGAAGCTCAGGAGTTACAAAGTAATGTACAAGACCAAATCCAAAGTTTGAAACAAGATATTATTCAGCGTATCGAACTTATTAAAAAGCAATTAAATTTTTCACCAAAAGATTTGGGCGAATTAAAAGAGTTTGTGAAATCTGAATTAAATGCTGTCATTAGCGATTTATCAAAACTGGGTAAAGAGTTAAAAGAAGATGTCAGCCAAATTTCAGTTAAACATAAAGATACTTTAACTGAAACATTGAAACGTTCGAAAGAGCATACCTTGGAAGCATGGAAAAAAGTGGTTCCACAAAAAGACGAAGCCACTAAAACAGAGAGTGATACAGCGCTTAAAAGTTAATTGCGTATGTAAATGTAAAAAATAAAAAAGTGAACGATGTAAAATGCATGGTTCACTTTTTTATGATCTATTGTTCTTCTTTAAAAGAGATGAATCCTTTTCCCCGCGGGAAGGGGTATTTCTTGCTCAGGATAAAGAAGCTGGATGTTAGACACATTGCTCACTATTTGAAAAGATGTTTTATTCAAGCTGAGTAAATCGCAGACAATAAAAAAGTGAGGTGCTATGCCTCACTTTTTTATTTATCGAATATTAATGCACTAGCTTAGAACTGATGCAGCCAATCACGTTTATTATGAAAGTCTGCATTTGGGCTGCTATGCTGCATCGCATAGTATTGATTACCTTGCGAAGTTTTGAGCACAGCACTTAAGCTTAAGAATAAATTCGCCCATTGTAATTTGTGCTTTAACATAAACTCGGTTAGATCCAGACTCACACTTAAACCGTAATGTGTGCGTTTGAGCTGATTGAGTTCAATATCATTTGCTGTTTGAGGAGGCATATCTTCAGGATAGCGATATTCCTCAAACTGATAAACCTGCCAAGCTTGTGAAGGCGAGAGGTTAATCTCACGATAGAAATCTTCACCGTGAACGCCAATAAAAATTTCATAACAGGTTTGTTCCCATAAGAAATCTTGGCGTGGGTTTCCATTCACCAATTCAGGCCATTGCATGAGTTGATTGGGATCACGTAACCAATAGCCCACATTTAAAGTATATGGACCTTGTTGTTCAATCGCTCCCACGAGGGAAATAGATTGAAAGCGACGATCAAAAGCGCTAAGTTCGTAACTGGCCATAAAGCTTAGTTAGACAAATTTGCGTGGCGTACAAGGTTTGAAAGTTTTGGATTTTGTTTGGCTGCTTTTTTGTAAAGCAATGCAATTTTACCAATGGTTTGTACAACTTCAGCACCAGTTACTTGAGCAATTTCGCTAATTGCAGCAGTACGAGCTTCACGATCTTCACCCGCAATTTTAACTTTGATGAGTTCGTGATCATTTAAAGCGCGGTTTGTTTCTTCAATGACACTTTCAGTCAAACCTTGACCACCAAGCATAACCACAGGGTTAAGCGCATGTCCGATTTGACGCAAACGTTTGCGTTCATGAATTGATAAAGCCGCCATAAAGATAACCTAATTTTAAAAACGGCTTAGTATAACAAATGCCAAGTTTAAACGCTTTATATTCTGTTGAAATAATCGATTTGAATTATTGAAAAAAACATCACCAAAGATCGGTTTTAGATACAGATGTATACTGCAAGGCATGTATTTTTCACGTACAATCATGAATTAGCAGTTTTTTATTATTTAGAGAGTTATGGCGACACGCATTACCAACCCAAAGTTATCGAAAAGTAGTCGAGATTGGATGAGAGAGCATTTAGACGATCCTTTTGTGAAAAAAGCACAAAAGGAAGGTTATCGTGCGCGTGCTGCTTATAAGCTGCTTGAAATGCAAGAAAAATACAAAATTATTAAACCTGGCATGACGGTTGTTGACCTTGGTGCTGCACCAGGAAGCTGGTCGCAAATTGCCGGAAAACTGGTGGGTGATAAAGGCTTACTTATCGCTTCTGATATCTTGGAAATGGATGCATTACCTGATGTAACCTTTTTACAAGGTGACTTCCGCGAGGAAGAAGTTTTCGAAAAATTGTTAAATATTTTAAATGGACGGACTGTAGACGTTGTAATTTCAGATATGGCCCCCAATACATCAGGTAATAAGGCTGTAGATCAACCTCGTCAAATTTACTTGTGTGAGCTTGCTTTAGATTTTGCCAATAAGGTTTTAGGACCTAAAGGTCAATTTGTAGTTAAGGTTTTCCAAGGAATTGGATTTGATGAATTCCGTAAACAAGTTGTAGATAGCTTTGATGTACTAAAAACAGCAAAACCTGCTGCTTCGCGTGCCCGTTCGAAAGAAGTATTTTTGATCGGACAGGGGCGTAAGAAGGCTTCTAAATAAAGTTTACTTGCCAAGACGTTAAAAATTGTGCATTTTGTACTTTTTTAAAATATTGCAAAAGCTGGTCTTTAGCTTAAATTAAGGTCACCCATTTTGGGCATGATCAAATTAGATTGATATGGGAATAAAGCTTTGAGCGATCTCTTCAAGAATGCCGTATTGTGGCTGGTTATACTCGGTGTACTGATCCTTATTTTCAGTAACATCAGTGACCGCAATCAACCGACTGCACTGAATTATTCAGAGTTTGTTTCAGCTGTGAATGCTGGTCAAATTAAGCAAGTCACAATTGATGGTGAAAGAATTCGTGGTGAAAAAACAAACGGTTCAGAGTTTGAAAGTATTCGCCCTGCAATTCAAGATCCAGACCTTATGCCAAGCCTCATTAAAAACAATGTTGTCGTAGAAGGTACTGCACCTGCACGTCAAGGTTTGTTGATGCAGCTTCTTATCGCTAGCTTCCCTGTACTTTTAATCATTTTGTTATTCATGTTCTTTATGCGCAACATGGGTGGCGGTGCAGGTGGTAAAAGCGGCCCAATGAGTTTTGGTAAATCTAAAGCAAAAATGCTTTCAGAAGACCAAATTAAAGTAACATTTAGTGATGTTGCTGGCTGTGATGAAGCTAAACAAGAAGTTGTTGAAATTGTCGATTTCTTAAAAGATCCAACCAAATTTAAACGCCTAGGTGCAAGTATTCCACGTGGTGTTTTAATGGTGGGTCCTCCAGGTACAGGTAAAACTCTAATTGCCAAAGCCATTGCTGGCGAAGCAAAAGTGCCATTCTTTAGTATTTCTGGTTCTGACTTTGTTGAAATGTTCGTTGGTGTGGGTGCGTCCCGTGTCCGTGATATGTTTGAACAAGCCAAACGTCATGCACCATGTATCATCTTTATTGATGAGATCGATGCTGTCGGTCGCCATCGTGGTTCGGGTACAGGTGGTGGTCATGATGAACGTGAGCAAACACTGAACCAAATGTTGGTAGAAATGGACGGTTTTGAAGGTAATGAAGGTATTATCGTTATCGCTGCAACAAACCGAGCAGATGTACTAGATAAAGCGTTACTTCGTCCGGGTCGTTTTGACCGTCAAGTGATGGTTGGTCTTCCAGACATTAAAGGTCGTGAACAAATTTTAAATGTTCACATGAAGAAATTACCTTCAGTCACAGGTGTGGATGTCAAAGTTCTTGCACGTGGTACACCAGGTTTTTCTGGTGCGCAATTGGCAAATCTTGTAAACGAAGCGGCATTATTTGCAGCACGTCGTAACAAGAATACTGTCGATATGCATGACTTTGAAGATGCAAAAGATAAGTTGTACATGGGGCCTGAACGTAAATCGATGGTGCTTCGTGATGAAGAACGTCGTGCTACGGCTTACCATGAAGCAGGTCATGCGATTGTTGCTGAAAGTTTACCAGGTACAGATCCTGTGCATAAAGTTACCATTATGCCGCGTGGTTGGGCTTTGGGTGTGACTTGGCAGTTACCTGAATTCGATCAAACTAGCCATTATAAAGACAAAATGTTGAATGAACTTTCAATTTTGTTTGGTGGTCGTATCGCTGAAGAAGTATTCATTAATCAAATGTCTACAGGTGCATCGAACGATTTTGAACGTGCAACAAAAATGGCGCGTGCAATGGTTACGAAGTACGGTATGTCTGACAAGATGGGTGTGATGGTGTATGAAGAAGATGCACAGCAATCATTCATGGGCAGCATCGGTAGTCGCAGTATTTCTGAAACCACACAGTTAGAAGTGGATCGTGAAATTCGCCGTATTTTGGATGAACAGTACAGAGTGGCGCGTGATATCTTGGAAAGTAAGAAAGATATTGCTCATGCGATGGTGAAAGCGTTAATGGAATGGGAAACCATAGATCGTGACCAAATCCGTGACATCATGGAAGGTCGTGAACCACAACCACCTAAGGTATATGTTGCTGAAAATCCAGTGATTGATGTAACACCAAAGGATGGTCCTGTAACACCACCGCCATTACCTGCAAGTTAATTAAAAGCTTTACATAAAAAAGAGTCTCAATAGAGGCTCTTTTTTATGTTTAAAAGTTGAATTTTTGAGAACATTTCAGCAAGAATAAAAGTCACTCTTGATACACTGTGCTTAGATATTTTAGGAAAGTTACTATGCGATTGATGCCATTACCCAAACGAGTATTGCAATGTGGAACATTGAGCTTGGATTTATCTCAACCGCATGTGATGGGGATTCTCAATGTTACGCCTGACTCTTTTAGTGATGGTGGGAAGCATAATACGCAAGACCAAGCCATAGCGTATGCGCTGCAAATGATTGCTGATGGGGCAACCGTGATTGATGTCGGGGGCGAGTCAACACGACCAGGTGCTTCAAGTGTTGAAGTTGAAGAAGAAGTTCGTCGTGTTGTGCCTGTGGTTAAAGAATTATCCAAACATAATGTTGTTATCTCAATTGATACTTCACAGCCTGAAGTCATAAAGGCTGCGGTAAAAGCAGGTGCACATATTTGGAATGATGTTCGTGCTTTAACCCGTCCACATGCTCTAGTTACCGCAGCGGAGCTGAATATACCCATTATTATTATGCATATGCGTGGTGAACCAACCACGATGAATAACTTGGATCAATATAATGACGTAACAGTTGATGTAATGGGGGAGTTACAACAACGTGTTAATGATGCCCTTAAAGTGGGGGTGAAGCCTGAAAATATCATGATTGATCCGGGGTTTGGTTTTGCTAAAAATGCACAGCAAAACTTAAAACTGCTACAACAATTTTATAAATTAAACCAAATGGGTTATCCAATTCTTTCGGCATTATCTCGTAAGCGTTTTATTGGTGAAGCATTGGGTGGAGCGGATGCTCAAAACCGTGCTGTAGGTTCGGTAGCAGCACATTTGATCAGTATTCAACAAGGTGCCAGTATGGTGCGTGCGCATGATGTAAAAGCGATGTCAGATGCAATTCAGGTTTGGCAAGCCATGCAGTCGGCTTAAGTTTAGGCAAGCTGGTTTGATTGGTGCAACTGGCTTGCCGTATTGATTTGTTAGCGCAAAATTACATAAAGGCAGTATGATAAAAATAAAAGTTGTTTATAGTGCAGAAATCTATTGATTTGTTTTTGATAATAACAACTTAGGATAAGTAATAATGTTTAAACTTAAATTTTTGACCGTCACGGTAAGTACATTCATCTTGGCTGCTTGTGGACAAATGCCATCTCAGCAAATGAGAATGGGTGAAGTTGCGGTATTGTCGATGCCAGCGCCAGCGTTGAATATTACTGCATATGAACGTGCCCAGCCATTGGTAGAAAATACTGAGAATTATCAAAAAATTGACACAAATTCTGTACATAGTGTTGCTCAGCAGCCTATTTCTACATTTAGTATTGATGTCGATACAGGAAGTTATACCAATGTGCGTCGTTTTTTAACGAAAGAAGCACAGTTGCCCCCAGTCGATGCTGTGCGTATTGAGGAAATGGTCAATTACTTTAATTATGATTATCCTGAGCAGCAGGGAAAGCATCCATTTTCAGTTTCGACGGAAACTGTTAACTCACCTTGGCAACCAAATGCCAAAATTATTCGAATCGGGATTAGGGCTAAAGATATTGCGGTTCAACAATTACCCCCAGCAAATTTGGTTTTCTTAGTTGATGTTTCGGGCAGTATGGATGCAGAGAATAAATTACCTTTAGTCAAGAAGACTCTTGCACTATTGACTGAGCAACTACGCCCGCAAGATAAAGTCACGATTGTCACTTATGCCAGTGGAGAAGATTTAGCCTTGGCTGCAACCTCTGGTGCAGAGAAAGATAAAATCTTAAAAGTCATTCATCGCTTGAAAGCGGGAGGTGCAACTTCAGGCGAGCGTGCTATTCAATTGGCATATGAACAGGCAGAGAAGTCTTATATTAAAGCAGGAATTAACCGAATCTTGATTGCAACGGATGGTGACTTTAATGTGGGCATTACCGATTTTAATACACTAAAAGGTATGATTGCTGAAAAGCGTAAATCAGGCATTTCATTTACCACTTTGGGTTTTGGCAGTGGTAATTATGATGAGCAGTTGATGGAACAGCTTGCAGATGCTGGTGATGGTAACTATAGCTATATTGATAACGAGCGTGAGGCTAAAAAAGTGTTGCAACGTCAGTTGTCCTCTACTTTAGCAACAGTTGCACAAGATGTGAAAATACAAGTCGAATTTAACCCAGCGACAGTTAAAGAATATCGCCTGATTGGTTATGAAAATCGCCTGTTAAAAAATGAAGACTTTAATAATGATCAAGTCGATGCTGGAGATATTGGTGCAGGGCATACTGTTACGGCACTCTATGAAATTATTCCTGTAGGGCAAAAAGGGTGGTTAAATGAACCACGCTATCAAGTCGCACCTACAGCTTCAGCCTCGCTTAAACATGAGTACGCTGATGTAAATTTACGTTATAAATTGCCTAACCAAACACAAAGTATTTTGCTGAATTCACCTGTACAAGTTACAAGTAAGCCTCTGGCACAGGCCAGTACAGATACTCGTTTTGCCATTGCGGTTGCCGCGTATGGACAGCAACTTCGAGGTGGTCAGTACAATGCAAATATGCAATGGGATGACATTTTACGCTTAGCACAAAGTGCTGCAAAACCTGATACATTTGGCTTACGTGAAGAATTTATCGATTTATTAAAAATAGCAAAAAGTCTAAGTTCGGAGCAGAAAAAATTGTAGACGTTGGGCTGTTTGAAGTGATGTAAACGAGCAGATGGAAATCTGCTCGTTTTTTCATTTGGTAAAATGTAAAGTTTATGTTATACAAGCTCGCTTTAATGCGTGTCTTTTTTGAGTTTTATATGTTTGAAGATTTACTTCTCCCTATGTTTGATGATGAATATTATCCAGATATTCTTGTCGCTGAAGTTAAACAGATCATTAAGCAGTTTGCGAAGAAAATAGCAAAAACCGATCTATCTGAAGTCGAAATTTATCGTTTTGCTGCTGAAACCGTTGTATCCATTAATAAAATGAAGCTACAGTTTGATGATCTTGATTCATCATTAGATGACACGGCAGCGGATTATATTGCTGAAGCGATGATGATGGTGGCGCAAGATAATGGCTACATGAATATTGAAATGGAAGAATTGGTGTCGAATAGAGAGTGGTGATGCACTCTTTATTTTTAAAGTTTATTTAAATCTGACAATAAATCTGAAAGATGGCAACTTTCTTTAAGATGTACGTCTAATATCTCATCTACGACTAAATGATATCGTTCATTTTTTTCATAAGCGCTGGCTTTAAGGCTGAGCCAAAAATGAGCGTCTTGTTTTAGTCGTTTTCGAATTATATCTTCATCTTGAATATGCTTGAAATCAAGAAGATATTGATTTTTCGCTAAATTACAGCGCTGTAAGATCAGTTGATCT
Source organism: Acinetobacter sp. ANC 4973 (assembly GCF_002135275.1). Classification (NCBI taxonomy): domain Bacteria; kingdom Pseudomonadati; phylum Pseudomonadota; class Gammaproteobacteria; order Moraxellales; family Moraxellaceae; genus Acinetobacter; species Acinetobacter sp. ANC 4973. The sequence goes on along the minus strand of NZ_NEGM01000017.1, from coordinate 21,170 downwards.
TTATCTTGTATGATTGTTCCAGAAAATAAATCATAAAGAATAGCGGGCTTCTCTGTTGTAACTAATTCTTCAGCATGGCTAAAAGGTGAAGTAATGAGTAAAAAGAAGCTGATATAGAACAGATGCTGTAATCCGTTGAAATTCATGTTTTATATTTCTTGTTCTGTGCTTGCTGGTATTTTAATAATTCAGACATAAAAAAACCAGCATAAGCTGGAATTTTTATTGCACCATTTTAAAAAGTATTAAAATGGTGCCCGAGGCCAGACTCGAACTGGCACGCTTTGTGGGCGGGGGATTTTAAATCCCCTGTGTCTACCGATTTCACCACTCGGGCATGAGCGCAATAATAGAGGACGAATGAAAACTTGGCAAGTATCTTTACGTTTGTTTGCTTTCTTTTCAATCAATTCATGTGCTTATCTAGCAAAATTCTTTATTTTTTATCAAGAAACAATAAATTGTCATGATTCTTTCATCGATTTGAGATCATAAAGTAACAATCCTTTTTTATATTAAAAGAATAAAAAATAAGGAAAATATGATGTCTTTGAAAATTTCACGCCGTGAACTTCTGCAAAAAACCTTGGCCAGTTTTGGGGCTTTATCTTTACCGATATCACTGACGGCTTGTGGTGGGGATTCTGATGATGGCATGCAATCTGACAGTGTGAAAGCAGATTTTTTACATGGTGTTGCCAGTGGTGACCCTTTAAAAGATAAGATTATTTTATGGACGCGTCTTACACCGAATGATGTATCTTTGCGTTTAGAGGTCATTTGGGAAATTGCTTTAGATCAAAAATTTACCCAATTGGTTAATTCTGGCAAAGTACAAACTGCACAAGCACAAGATTTTACCGTAAAAGTTGATGCCAATAAATTAAAATCAAATCAGCGCTATTACTATCGATTCCGTTATGGCAATGTTATTTCACCTATAGGTCAAACCAAAACATTGCCTGAAAGTAGCAATACAGTGAGTTTTGCAGTCTGTTCTTGTTCTAACTATCCAGCAGGTTATTTCCATGTTTATCAGGAAATAGCCAAACAGGATGTAGATGTGGTCATTCATCTGGGAGACTATATTTATGAATATGGTAAAGACGGCTATGCCACAGAAGATGCTGCTAAATTGGGGCGGGAGTTAGCTTTAGATAATAATAAAGAAATAATTACCTTAGACGATTATCGTAAGCGTTATGCTTTATATCGAAAAGATATCGCTTTACAAACGGTACATCAGCGTCATCCCTTTATTGTGATTTGGGATGATCATGAACTAGCAAATGATACATGGAAAGATGGCGCGGACAATCATACAGAAGAAACGGAAAGTAATAAAAATGAAGGTAAATTTATAGCGCGTAAAATTGCAGCGCTGCAAGCTTATTTTGAATGGATGCCTATACGTCCTGTTTCAGACAATGATCATTTAAATATTTATCGTCAATTTAATTTTGGCACCTTGGTGCAGTTGACCATGTTGGATACGCGAGTTTTAGCACGTGATCGACAGTTAGATTATGCTGACTACATGACAGCACAGGGGATGGATTTTCAGCGTTTTCAACAAGATTTAAATCATCCGATGCGGACGTTAATGGGGTATAAGCAGTTGCAGTGGCTACAGGCTCAATTAGAGCAATCTACAGCGACTTGGAATGTACTCGGTCAACAAGTACTGATGAGTAAAATGCTGATTCCTGCTGAACTTTTGCTGCCGTTAAGCCAGATGGATATTGTGGCCTTAAACCAAAAAATTCCAGAATTAGTCACTTTGAAAATGCGAGCTTTACAAGGTGATCCAAGCCTAACAGAAATAGAAAAAGCACGTTTAACTTTGGTGGCACCCTACAATTTAGATGCTTGGGATGGTTACACTGCGGAACGTGAAATACTCTATGCGACCTTGAGGAAAGTTGATAAAAAGGTCGTGGTTTTAGCTGGCGATACGCACAATGCATGGGCATCGGATTTACACAGTCAAAGTGGTGAACATGTTGGCTTAGAACTGGCGACCAGTTCAGTATCTTCACCGGGTCTGGAAAAATATTTAAATATTCCCTTGGCGCAATTACAACAATTTGAATTGGCTTTCACAACTTTAATTGATGAACTAAATTATTGTAATTTGAACCAACGTGGCTATTTAACTGTGCATTTTACTGCGCAGCAGATGCAAGCGAATTGGGTGTTTGTGAATACTATTAAAGACAGACAGTATATTGTCGATCATGATCGTTCTTATCAAGTTTTGGTAGACAGTACGCTCAATGATATAAAAGCCGAACCAAAAATTGCTTAATTTTAAGTGTTCAAAATCTGGGTAGGGAAACTCAGATTTTGGCCCTACATTAAGCTATCTAAATAGGTCTCGACATCCACATGTTTATGGGTTTTACACAATTCATTTTCATAACGAATCAGTTGAATGTAGAGGTCAATAAATTGTTGTTCTTGTTGTTGTAGTACATTGAGCGTTTTGGAATTTTTAGCACTGAATAAACGCTTGAATTTAATCTTTAAAATTTGTTTATATGACCAAAAACAGATTCGACGCGTTTCTTGCAGATAAAAATATTGTTCATTTTGAGTGTCAGCACGGAACATATTTTCTTTATAAAAGCGTACAAAACCAAAACTTAAGGCAAGAAAAAAAAGAATAATCTGTAAAAAAATACTTTCAATATAGGCAATGTTAATGGCTTGGAGCAGAATCAGCACTGCTAATTTAATCGGGGTATGACGAAGTTGTTGATATAAAGAGGTTGAGCTGTGTTTGATTTGTTTAATCACCAATGGGGTATATAGCATAAACAATAACATGATGGCTAAAACAGCAATGCCATAGGAACGAAAGTGATCAAATTGTGGCAGTTGAACCGAGATGAAATGAGCCAAACTCATTGAAAGAGAGATAAATATCATTGCCGCAAGAACCCAAGGAATCAGTTCTTTAAGTTCGTCTAAAATGCCTTTGGTTTTGATCATACTATAAAACAAAAAATTTCTTTTAAAGGCGGTTGGGTGTTGTTCCCGCATTTGTTTTAAAAAAAGCGCAGTTTGTTTGTTGCTGATCATAAGAATCAAGAGCACATAAAAATGAACTGTAATATAAATGATTTAATGACATTTGGCAGAAAAAAGTGGCGCTATGATTTATGAATCAGCAATAAACCGCTGTTATTTTTATTTTCAGTAGAATGAGCAGTTAGCTTTCGGGATTTCTGAGGATTAATTTACAATATTGTTTTATCTGAAAAATCATTAATTGAAGCCATTATTTAGATCAATTGGTTTTGCCACTCATCAAGTTGTTTTAGCGATTATTTTAGCTGTGCTATGCGCGAAGAATATGCTGAACTAGATTTTATTCCTGTATTAAATGGTGATTTATGCGAAAATAGTGCTTTATTATTTTGTCCAAGGACAGTTCATGACTGATCAATCTCCTGAATCTTTAAGCGATATCGAAATTTTAGACATTTTACAGTCCATGAAAAACGATGAGCTGAATACTGAAGCGAAAGAGATTATCTTGAATGGTGGTAAAGCGGGTCGTCAAGAAGCATATAAGCAAGCCATTGTTGCTTTGCATAATGCTTTTGAAAAAAACTTTGTTGAAGCGGTCACTTTGGCATTGGGGCTAAATGCAGGACAAGCGAAAAAGATTAAATATAAAAAAGATCGTATCCGTATTTTGAAAGTGCGCGGTATTGATTATATGGCAATTGATGGTGCTGAAACTGCTCAGGTTTTATCACAAGTTGCGCAAGCAATTGTGCGTGAAGATGCTATTGTAACGAATGGTTTGCACAATATTTTCCCATTTTGGAAAGAAGGCTGGCCAATGGTTCAGTTTGATAATGCCTACAATATTTTAGAAGATGATATTCGAATTCATTATGCTCTGGTGATTGAAAGCTTGATTAAACACTGTAGATAATCTTTGTAAATAGTTAAAAAGCACCTTCATGAAGGTGCTTTTTTATGTCATCTGGCTTTTTGCAACAGCCTATCCTAAAATTTAAGCGACGATTTACTCTGCTTCTTCTTGAGTTTCATTTTCTGTGGGTTTTTCAAGTAAGCGAGTAACCAGTAATTGGTCTATCTTGAAATGGTCGACATCAACCACTTCAAATTTATAACCATCAAAATTCACGGCATCGGCAGGGCGTGGAATTTTACGCAACTTATACATCATAAAACCAGCGATCGTCTCATAATTTTCATCATCTGGCATTTCATTAATTTCAAGTGCATGTTTAATATCTTCAATAGGCGTGCTGCCATCAATTAGCCATGAATTGTTATCACGTTTAATAATTTGCTGATCGGCTTCAATCGGAGTCACCCAATCGCCCATGACGGTAATCATAATATCGGAGAGGGTAATTACACCAACTACCAAGGCATATTCGTTAATAACAACCGCAAATTTCTCTTTGGTTGAACGGAACCGATCCAGTAATTCAGACAAGGTTAATGTATCTGGAATAGTCAGCACGTTACGAATAGTATTTTCATTCAATTGCAGTAAAGATTGATTGTTTAGAATGCGCACTAAAATATCTTTGGCATCAATATAGCCAATCACATCATCAATATTTTCACTACACACCACAAACTTAGAATATGGATATTCTGCTAGTTTTTGGCGAATGCTGGCTTCAGACTCTTTTAAAGTGAAAAACACCACATTTTCACGTGTGGTCATACTTGAAGGTACATTACGTTCTTCAAGTTCAAATACATTTTCAATAAAATGATGTTCTTGCTTTTGTAGCACACCAGCTTGCGCACCAGCATCCATGACGGCTGAAATATCTGCGAAGGTAATATTATCGTCACGAATGGTATTAACTTTAAACAAACGGAACAATAAATTCGCGATGGCATTAATAATCCAAGCCAATGGTTTGCAGACTTTAATAAAGATTTGAATGGGATTAATGACAGAGACCGCAATTTTTTCTGGTGCGATCATCGCCAAGCGTTTCGGCATTAAATCTGCAAAAAGAATAAACAGTGAGGTCACTAAGGTAAAGGAGAGCGCAAAACCAATCGTTTCCGTCCAAGGACCGACATAGACACGATCAATCAGCGTGACAAAATAGGGGCGAAAGGCAGCCTCACCTAAAATACCGCCCAGAATGGCAACGGCATTTAAGCCAATTTGTGAAGCAGCAAAGAAGTCAGCAGATTGTGCTTGTAAGTCTAAAACTCTCTGTGCGCGTTCATCGCCAGATTCAGCAAGAATTTTAAGTTTGACCTTACGTGCACCAGCAAGGGCAATTTCAGTTAAAGAGAGGAAACCGGCTCCTGCAATCAGTATTACGATGATGAGGATATTCTGGAAAAGGCTCACGAATCCACCTGTAGATCATCATTATTATGGAATATTTTTAACACAAAAGAATGGGAGGTAGTAAAGAAATTACTACCTCGATAGGCACAGTATAAGCTTAAAAAAGAAGAATTTAAGAATTTTTCTGTTTAATAGTGAGAAAATTGTGAGTTATTCATAAGAAATTCACGATTTTCTTCTTCAATCATTTGACGAGCAACGTACAGAATAAGCTGACGTAACCAGCGGTGTGCAGGATGATGATGCAATAGCGGACACCAAGCCATTTTTAATTCAAATTCAGGAATATAGAACGGTGGGTCTTTAATCAGTAAATTTGAATTGTTTGATTGTAGATGTGCAATACGGCTTGGCAGCGTTGCAATCAAATCAACATTCGATGCCAAAAGAGCAGGCATTTGATAATGACGGGTAAAGACGGAAATCTTACGTTTTTGACCAATACGCTCTAGTGCTTGATCAATCCAACCCAGTCCAGCTTGTTTTTCAGGATTGACCCCGAAACCAACGCCCATACCTGTTTTAGATACCCAAATATGCTGTGCATCTAAATAGCTTTTGAGATTTAAATTGGATGCCGCAGGGTGCTTATTGTTGAGTAAACAAGAAAAGCTGTCACGCCAAACCAAGACTTGGTGAAAACTTTGTGGAATTTCATTAAAGCGATTAATGGCCAAATCAACTTTACCTTGCTCCATGTCACGGTATGACACGTCACTTGGGGTTAAAAAGTCAAGAACGACATTTGGCGCTTCAGAGCGTAGGGCTTTGACGAGACGAGGAACCAGCGTTGCTTCAGCATAGTCGGAGGTCATAATGCGGAAGACACGGTTCGAGGTATAAGGACGAAATTCGGTACGTGGTTCCAAGATCATGGATAAATCAGACAAGGCATCACGAATACGGGGTTGAAGTTCGAGTGCACGTTCTGTTGGGGTCATCCCTTCAGAAGAACGAATAAGGAGAGGATCATTAAATAAATTACGTAAACGACGTAAAATATTACTCATGGCGGGTTGGGTAACGCCCAATTGTTCTGCTGCGCGGGTTACATTTTTTTCACGTAAAAGTACATCGAGGTAAATTAATAGATTGAGGTCGACACGCTCCAAATTCATATAAGAAATACCGATAATCAAGCCATGAAATTATGTTGATTATGCCATAAGCAGCAAGGCTTGTGTAGGAAATATGATGAAAAAAAAGACGTTATAAAATAGAATCATATATGGTTCTATTATGGTGCAGCGTGTTCTTTTTTGTTGCAAATTCTGTGACAGGATGAACTTATTTTTAAGCCAGCTACATATAATTTCTGATCTAGGGTGAACCTATCTTTTGTATTTTAACGATTGAATGATGGCTACGGCAATTGTCAGTAGACAAAGCATATTGCACTTTATATTCGAGGTGGTTAAATGCAATTTATTTTAATGTGATTGTCGTTCGGAAGCCTTAAGTTTAGATCGCGTAGCCGTTTTTAAAAACCTTGATATTGACTTGATGGCAACGAAAGCTTGGCTACTTAATAGGGTGAAATTATAAGCTGTGATTATTTTAGATATGCTGCTTATAAAACAGGTGAAAGCTGAGTTGTTGTATAAAAACAGTCTTATTGATAAGTTTGAGACTTAGGTCTAATAAAGAAAAAATAGGGAGCTGAATCTATTTTTACTGTGGAAAAAAAACAGGGTAAGCTTATTAAATTAATAAAAACAATAATTTAAAAATATACATCATAATTATAATACGACTTTGATCTACATATTTTTTAAATAAATATTGAAAATCAACACAGAATATTGGATTAATTTTTTGACTCGATCTAAGCTGTATCCATAACAACGAAGCGCTCTAAATCTGAACAATTGTATACCGAGCAGATTTATTCCTTCGATTGATGAAATCCTAAAATTATATACAGGAAATATCATGACTACATACCAAACAGCGATTGATGCAATCCGCGAATTAAAAGCGAAATTCGGCAACACTTGGCGCGATATTAGCCCAGAAGATGCTGCGCGTATGCAAATGCAAAACCAATTCAAAACTGGTTTAGATATTGCTAAATATACTGCTGCTATTATGCGTCGTGATATGGCTGAATATGATGCTGACACTAGCAAATATACTCAATCTTTGGGTTGCTGGCACGGTTTCATTGCGCAACAAAAAATGATTGCGAACAAAAAATACTTCGGTACAACTGACAAGCGTTACATCTACCTTTCTGGTTGGATGGTTGCTGCACTTCGTTCAGAATTCGGTCCTTTACCTGACCAATCTATGCACGAAAAAACTTCAGTACCTGCTTTAATCGAAGAAATCTACACTTTCCTTCGTCAAGCTGATGCAAAAGAATTAAACGATTTGTTCCGTGCGCTTAAAAAAGCAAACGAAGCTGGTGATGCTGCTAAAGCTGCTGAAATTACTGCTCAAATCGACGGTTTCCAAACTCACGTTGTGCCAATTATTGCGGACATCGATGCTGGTTTCGGTAACGAAGAAGCGACTTACTTACTTGCGAAAAAAATGATCGAAGCGGGTGCTTGTGCATTACAAATCGAAAACCAAGTTTCTGATGCGAAACAATGTGGTCACCAAGCTGGTAAAGTAACAGTTCCACATGAAGACTTCATCTCTAAAATCCATGCATTACGTTATGCATTCTTAGAAATGGGTCTTGATGACGGTATCATCGTTGCGCGTACTGACTCTGAAGGCGCTGACTTGACTCAAAAAATCCCAGTGGTTAAAGAGCCAGGCGACATCGCTTCTCAATACATCGGTTTCCTAGACACAGTTGAAATTGACATTGCTGATGCTCAAGAAGACGAAATCTTGATCAAACGTGATGGTAAATTACACCGTCCTAAACGTTTAGCTTCTGGCTTGTACCAGTTCCGTGCTGACACGCAAATTGACCGTGTGGTACTTGACTGCGTATCTAGCTTACAAAACGGTGCTGACTTACTTTGGATCGAAACTGCGACTCCAAACGTTGAAGAAATCGCTCACATGGTTAACCGTGTGAAAGAAACAGTTCCAAATGCGAAGCTTGTTTATAACAACAGCCCATCATTCAACTGGACTTTAAACTTCCGTCAACAGTCTTATGACCGTTTCGTTGCTGAAGGTAAAGACGTTTCTGCTTACGATCGTGCTAAATTAATGAGCGCTGAGTATGACGAAACTGAATTAGCTGCTGATGCTGATGAAAAAGTTCGTACATTCCAAGCAGATGCTTCTCGTGAAGCGGGTGTGTTCCATCACTTGATCACACTTCCGACTTACCACACAGCTGCTCTTTCTACACATGAGCTTGCTAAAGGTTACTTCGGCGATCAAGGTATGCTTGCTTATGTTGCTGGCGTACAACGTAAAGAAATCCGCGGTACAATCGCATGTGTTAAACACCAAGCAATGGCTGGTTCTGACATCGGTGATGATCACAAAGAAATCTTCTCTGGCGACAATGCACTTAAAGCGCATGATGATGCTAAAAACACAATGAACCAATTCGGTGGTTAATCCTCCCAACTGATTCAGAAAAAACCCTGCGAAAGCAGGGTTTTTTTATGACTTTTACTTGAAATAAGAACAAGAGATAAAGATTAAGGGAGCTAAAAGGTTTGGATTTATATGATTAACTTCAATGGTTAAGAGATTAAAATCAGCAGCCACGTAATAAAAATAATACTTAAAGCCACAAATTGCGCGGCACTGCCCATATCTTTGGCATTTTTTGAAAGTGTATGTTTTTCTAAAGAAATACGATCGACAACTGCCTCAATAGCAGAATTAAATAATTCTACAATCAGTGCCAATAAACAAACAGCAATCATTAATGCTTGTTCTACGCGGGATACATCAAGCAAAAAACTACTGGGAATGAGCAGCACATTTAAAAACGTAATTTGCCGAAAAGCAGCTTCATTGAAAAATGCGGCTTTAAAACCAGACAGGGAATATGAGGTGGCATTTACAATGCGTTTTAAGCCTGTTGAGCCTTTGAAGGGGGAATATGGGTTCATAACTCAAATTTTTCATCAATTTTAGACAAAATAGAGCAAATTTATTAAACGGAGATTAATTTCCAAAAGGTTTATTTAAAAATGATAGTGTTTAAGCAAGTATGAACGGTGTGATGATAAATACGGAAAATTATCATAGGATAATTTGGACTCTATATCGCCCATCTTCATTGTTTCTCCTTATTTGTAGTAAAAAATTATTTTTCTGTTAAATGTTATTGTGTTTTGACTTTTAGTCACTGAATATCAACATAAATTTGCTAAATTAAAAAACAGTTTTTGCATGTTTAGCAATCTCACCTTTTTATACTGCGATCAAGTCATATGCTGTCGAAATTTTTTATTCAACGCCCCATCTTTGCTGGCGTATTGGCTATTATTGTCATGGCTTTTGGGCTTTTCGCAGTGTTGAATTTACCCGTAGAGCGCTATCCAGACATTGCACCACCACGCATTACCGTAAGTGCAACGTATACGGGGGCATCGGCTGAAACGGTAGAAGAGAGTGTTACCCAAGTTTTAGAACAGCAAATTAAAGGCATTGATGATTTATTGTATTTTAGTTCCAGTAGTGATTCATCTGGTCGTAGTCGAATTAGTATAAGTTTTGAAAATGGCACAGATCCAGATACCGCTCAAGTTCAAGTTCAAAATGCCATTAATGGTGTACTGAATCGTTTGCCTGAAGATGTACAGCGCCAAGGGGTCAATGTCTTTAAGTCATTGGGCGATACCCATATGGTGATTGGCTTGTACGATGCTTCGGGGAAAAGTGACAATATTGAGTTGTCCGATTATATGATGACCCATTTGGAACAAGATTTAGCCCGTATTGAAGGCATTGGTGAGGTGGATGTTTTTGGCTCACAATATGCCATGCGCATTTGGTTAAATCCCTTAAAATTAAAACAATATAACTTAATGCCTAGTGATATTCGTGCCGCAGTCGAAGCACAGAATACCCAAGTAGCTGCTGGGGCAATCGGTGACTTACCTGTTGTAAAAGATCAGTATTTAAATGCTAAAGTGACTTCAGGCTCACGCTTAAAAAGCGTTGAGGAATTTGAAAATATCATTGTTAAATCGAGCAGAGATGGCAGTTTTATCTATTTAAAAGATGTTGCACACATTGAGCTAGGTGCGGAAAACTATCAGTCGTTTAATACCATTAATGGTTTTCCCTCTGCGGGAATGGGGATTTCTTTAGCCTCAGGTGCCAATGCTTTAGCGACTTCGGCCTTAATTAAAGCTGAAGTCGATCATCTGACCACACAATTGCCTGATGGCTATCAGCTGGTTTATCCACGGGATAATACGCCATTTGTACAAGAATCGATTAAGGAAGTCGTTAAAACACTGTTTGAAGCCATTTTGTTGGTGATCGTGGTGATGTTTATTTTTCTACAAAATTGGCGCGCGACACTGATTCCAACCATTACTGTGCCCGTGGTGATTTTGGGGACGATGGCAGTGTTGTCTGTGCTGGGCATGAGTATCAACACTTTAACTTTGTTTGCCTTAGTCTTGGCGATAGGGCTTTTGGTTGATGATGCGATTGTGGTGGTTGAAAATGTTGAACGCTTGATGCACGAGAAAAATTTAACCGCAAAACAAGCATCAATTGAGTCGATGCAAGAAATTAGCGGTGCATTGATTGGGATTACCTTAGTGCTGACAGCGGTATTTATTCCGATGGCATTTTTTAGTGGCTCGACTGGCGTGATTTATCGTCAATTTTCAATAACTTTAGTGGCTGCTATGGCTTTATCCTTGGCTGTGGCACTGATTTTAACCCCGGCTTTATGTGCGCTGATTTTAAAACCGAATCCACAACCTGCCAAATGGGCACTGTGGTTTAATCAGCAATTAGAGCGTTTAAAGCAGCATTATTTAAAATTATCCAAGCTGACGATTCAGCACAAAGCCATTTCCCTCGTTGTTTTTGTGGCATTGATTACTGTTTTTGCATTGTTCTATCGTGCTTTACCCACCAGTTTTATCCCCAGTGAAGATCAGGGGATTTTAAATGTGCAGTTTAAACTGGTCGATGGCGCACCGATGTCAAAAAGTCGAGACATTGGTGAACAAATTCGACAATATTTTTTAGAACATGAAAAAGATAACGTCAATTTGGTGATGGTTCGCTATGGGCGTAATTTTTCTGGCACAGGGCAAAATTTGGGTCAGGGCTTTATTGCATTAAAACATTGGGATGAGCGTTCTGGGCAAGAAAACTCAGCGCAAGCCGTCCGTGAGCGTGCTTTAAAATATTTTAAAAATAATCCGAATGCACAAATTAGTGTGAGTTTGCCATCTTCGGTCAGTGGTTTAGGTCAAACCGATGGACTGGATTTTTGGATTCGTGATGTGAATGGTCAAGGTCGTCAGTACCTAGAGCGTGAATTTAAACAATTGCAGCAACAAGCAAAACAATATGTGACTTTTGAAAACCTCGACAAGCGTTCCAATCCAGATAAAGCCGAACTCAAGGTCAATGTCGATCAGAAACTTGCCATGGCAAATGGATTGTCGCAAGCTGCCATTAATAGCACATTGTCCAGTGCATGGGGCGGCAGCTATATCAATGATTTTATTGACCGTGGTCGAATTAAACGGGTCATGATGCAAGGGGATGCCGAATTCCGTTCTAAGCCAGAAGATTTGCAATATTGGTCTGTGCGTAATGATCTAAATCAAATGGTTTCCTTTAGTCATTTTGCCAATGTGACTTGGAGCGGTGGCCCTGAAGTGGTCAATCGCTATATGGGTTATACGGCATTGCAAATGGAAGCGGATACCGCTAAAAATGTCAGTTCTGGAGCTGCCATGCAAGATGTCACTCAACTGGTTGAACAGCAATCGGGTATTGATGTGGCATGGAGCGGGTTATCTTTTGAAGAGCAAAAATCCAGTAACCAATCACTGCTGTTATATCTGGTGTCGATTGGCTTTATTTTTCTATGCTTAGCTGCACTTTATGAAAGTTGGTCTATTCCTACTGCGGTGATGAGTGCGATTCCGCTCGGAATAGGTGGCAATATCTTATTTAGTTACTTTGTTGGCTTCCCTAATGACATTTATTTCCAAATTGCGTTACTGACCACCATTGGCTTGTCTTGTAAAAATGCCATTTTAATTGTTGAATTTGCATCCTTAGCACAGCAACAAGGTAAAAATGCCATTGAAGCTGCATTGGAAGGTGCGAGCTTACGTTTACGTCCCATTCTGATGACGTCATTGGCATTTGGTGCAGGCGTGATTCCATTGGTCTTTGCTTTTGGTGCGGGTGCTGCGAGTCGTCAGGAAATAGGCGTGAGTGTGTTGGGTGGGGTTATTTTTGCAACCATTTTGGTGCTGATTTTTATTCCATTTATGTATGTATTGATACGGGGTATTTTTAAAACCAAGTCTGTTAGCAAAAGATAAGTGATTAAATTGTTTATGTTTTGTTGTAAAAGTTGAGAAAGGTAAACGTTGTTTGTAGTATTGCTGCGCCGTATGAACGGTTTGATGAGGATTAAATCCCTAAATGGACAGGTACAGTTTTCAGAAACACCAAACTTCAAACATCTATATTTACCAACATGATTATGTGGGTCTATTCGGCAGATAAAAAGATAGCCGTTGCAGCCTCATTATCTATGTTGGATAAGAGGGGCGAGCATGAGCTACAACAACTTTTTATATCTTTTAAATGATGCATTAAGCAATCAAGACATTTCATTGGCATTAGACTCCGTCAAAACATTTAAAGCCGCAGATTTAGCTGATATTTTGGCGCAATTACCTTTAGAAAATAGTCAAAAACTGCTGCTGAATCTTCCTGCACGCGCCTATGTATTTTCATATTTAAAACCCGAAGAACAAGTTAAATTTGCACAACTGTTAACTCGAATAGATTTGGCAGAAATTATGGGGGAAATGCCTTCAGATAAGCGTGTCGATTTATTTAAATGTTTAGATCACGAGCAGCAAAATGCCTTATTGCCTGCATTGGCACAGGCCGAACGGGAAGATATTCGACAACTCTCTTCTTATGTCGAAGGTACGGCAGGGGCAATTATGAGCTCTGAATATGCCACCTTAAAGCCGAATATGTCGGTGAAAGATGCCATTAAAATGTTGCGTTATGAAGCACCCGATACAGAAACCATTTATTTAGCTTATGTACTTGATGAAGCAAGAAAGTTACTTGGTGTTTTGTCACTAAAACAATTAATACTTGCCGAAGAAGAAAGCAATATTAGTAATTTAATGGCTACCGATATTATTTTTGCATATTTTGATACTGATCAGGATGAAGTAGCAAAAACCATTGCTCGTTATGACTTACTGGCATTACCCATTGTAGATCAGGCTGGTGTGATGGTGGGTATTGTGACATATGATGATGCGATGGATGTGGTCAGTGAAGAGGCAACGGAAGATTTTTTAAAATCTGGTGCTGTTGATGCATCATCTAAACTGAGTCTTAAATCTGCCTCGATATTACAGCTCTATCAAAAACGGGTGTATTGGTTGGTATTTCTTGTTTTTGGTAGTTTGTTATCAGGTCTGGGTATCGCACATTTTGAAGACATCATTGCTGCAAATATTGTATTGGTGTTCTTTTTACCCTTACTGGTCGGAAGTGGCGGAAATGCAGGCTCCCAATCAGCAACTCTGATGGTACGTGCATTAGCAACGGGTGATGTGCATTTTAAAGACTGGTTCTATTTACTGGGGCGTGAGGGTTTGGTTGCTCTATGTTTAGGCGGAACAATGGCACTTGCAGTTTCACTTTTGGGATATTACCGAGGTGACGAAATGGTCGCTTTAGTGCTTGCTCTGAGTATGATGGGTATTGTGCTTTTGGGCTGTTTAATTGGAATGAGTTTGCCTTTTGTGCTCAATCGTTTTGGATTTGATCCTGCAAGTGCATCTGCACCATTGGTGACATCTATTTGTGATGCGACAGGTGTTCTGGTCTATTTATTCATAGCTTCACAACTATTGCTATAGCGGTATAGATAATAAATATACACACTTATTTTCAATTTATACTTTATTCTCAGAGCGATAACACAAATGTTTAAACAAGGCTAAAACATGGTTGCAGTTGAAAAAGAAAAAAAATTAACACAGCAAGAGGTGCTGCGATTAGAACGAGATTTAGCCAAGTTTGCCAATATGATGGATTCGGTGGTGCGTATTCCATTTACCAAACAAGGGGTTGGAGCAGATGCTGCGTTAAGTACCATTCCTGTTGCGGGTGATGTTGCGGGGTTTGTACTGACGTGTTATGCCATTTATAAAGCCAAACAAATTGGCGTACCTCAAAGTAAATTAAATTCAGTGATGAAATTGGCCATGATGGACGCAGTCATTGGTTTTATTCCTGTGATTGGTACTGTTTTTGATATTTTTATTCGCCCAAGCCGTAGGGCTTTAACTGTGGTACATGAGCATATTCGAGCTGAATATCAGATTCAGAGCGATTCGCATGTCGTACATCCATTTTTACATGAACGCTTAGAGCGTAAACAGCAGACGTCAAAATTTTGGCGTAATCCCATCGTCGCGTGGATTTGGTTGCATATTCCTGATCTTTTAGGGCTCATTGTTCTCGTGCTTATGTTGGCTGCGATGTGGTTTGGACTGAGTTGGTTATGGCACTGGTTTCAAGGTCTGAATGTCTAGTTCATTTTTAGGATAAAAAATAATGGATTATATTGCTGCAAATTTACCTGCAATTGATTTTGAGGCGACACGAAATTTTTATGCCATGTTGGGCTTTCAATGTATTTACCAATCAGATATATGGATGATGCTAGAAAAAGACAGTTTCAAGCTTGAGTTTTTTCATCATCCAGAATTAGACCCGAAAACATCTTGGCATAGCGCATGTATTTGTGTGCAGGATTTATCAATTTTAGATCAGGCTTGGCGTCTTTTAGATTGGTCAGTATTTCCCAATACTCAGATTACCGAAATTGAGCAGTTGGGGGGAATGAAGCTTTTTTGTGTGATTGATCTGAATGGCAGTTTATTACGGTGTATTGAGCATCATTAAAAAAGCCTCCATGTTGGAGGCTTTTTAATATCCATTCAATAAAAAATATTATGGACAATTTAATTGTTGTAATGCTGCTACACGTTGCTCAATTGTTGGGTGAGTTTGAAACAAAGCCGCTAAACTAAAGCCTTGTTCTTTACCTTCCGTAATTGCGAACGCTTTCATTTCTTTTGGCATCTGATCAGGTAATTCTGATTCAGCTTGTAAGCGTAATAATGCAGAGATCATCGCTTGTTTACCTGCTAAACGTGCACCGGCTTCATCGGCACGATATTCACGGTAACGCGAGAACCACATTACAATAGAAGAGGCAAGAATACCAAACACAATATCCAATACGATGGTAATACCAAAGTAAGCTAATCCAGGTGCTTCGCCATCTTCACGACCAAATACATTACGGTCAATAAAGTCACCCACGACACGAGCAAAGAACATCACAAAGGCATTGACTACGCCTTGTACAAGGGCAAGAGTCACCATATCACCATTGGCAACGTGACCAATTTCATGCGCAAGTACAGCACGCAGCTCATCTTTGTTCATGCGTTCAAGTAAACCCGTTGAAACGGCAACTAAAGCATCGTTCTTGTTCCAACCTGTGGCGAAAGCATTTGATTGATAAGAAGGGAAAATACCCACTTCTGGCATGTTGATACCAGAGCGTTGAGCCAATTGCGCAACTTCTTGTAATAACCATGTTTCCGCTTGATTACGAGGTGCATTCGGGTCAATCAGTTCAGTACCCGTGGTTTTCTTCGCCATCCATTTAGACATGAATAGAGAAATGAGAGAACCAACCATACCAAAGACAAAACAGATAACCAGTAGGTTGCCTAAATTTAAGCCACCCGCGCCATGGTAACTACCGACACCGAAGAGTGACAAAATAATGCCAGCTACCACCAGTACCGCGAGGTTGGTAAGCAAGAACAAACCAATCCGCATCATTGAGAAAATCCTCTTATAATAAAAAAATAATCTGATTTTTGAATCAAAAATCATCTTTTTAAATATGAGGTGTAAGCCTTAAAAATTCAAGGAAAAAATGAGTAATTCTGTACAGTGATGGTATTTACCGACTCAGTTTTTTAATCGGTAATTGAGATTTTAGCAGAAGCTGTGGCATGTGCTGTGGCGTATGAGCGCATTGGGGCATCAGTAAAACTCCCATCAGCGGCCATAATAATTTGACGTTGTTCACTGTAACGAGAGGGTGATGGTTCATTTGGAGTCGATTGTGCAATTATTTTAGCATTATCTGGACGGCTATCATGATTTGAGCTGGAGCTTAAACCGACGCCATTTGAGTATAAGTTACTAAACCGACTGCTGACCCGTCTGACATAATCTTGGGTTTCTTTAAATGGCGGAATACCACCGTATTTAGCAACATTGCCTTCGCCTGCATTGTAGCTGGCTAAAACCAATGACGTATTGCCATTAAAACGTTTGGTCAACCATGCTAAATATTTTGCACCCGCCATAATGTTTTGTTGTGGATCAAAAGCATTGGATACATTAAAACGTCGTGCTGTAGCAGGCATAAGTTGCATCAGCCCTTGTGCACCTACAGGGGAGCGAGCATTGACATTAAATCCCGATTCAGTATGCATAACGGCTTTAATTAAACCTTCAGAAATACCGTGTTGTGATGCTGCTTGCTTAATAATATGGTCGAAAGCATTTTTATTGCGATTATAGCTCGGCAAAACTGAAGCTTCAGAACTTCCCCAGTTCGTATAACTATGCATATTACTGTCAGGATAATAGGTTTTTTTTTCAACTTTTAAATGACTATATCGACCTTGTTTATTGGTCAGTAAGGTCGTGCCATTGGACTCTTTGAGTTGATAAATGGTTTGACCGGCGTAACTGGTCGCTGTAACAAAACTAACTGTTACACACCCCAAAATATAAAATCCAATACTTACAATGTTATTTTTCATTTTTTAATGTAGAAAAAATCTGCCTCAAACAGTTAAATAGCAGTTTAACAAAAAAAAATAGGATAGAAAGTATTTCTAAATTTATTTCTCGTTGAGTTTGTAAAAAGCAAGTGCTAATTGTAGAGATAGTAATCAAAAAATATTTAATTTTTTTTTAATCAGGATAACTTGACACAATTAAGACATTGATTTTTATGTAATTTTAAATTGATCAAAAAGCGATCAATTTAAATAGAAGCCTTAAATAATAGGTCAGAGACCGTGTCAAGCCTTTTGAAATCCACAAAGTTATCCACAGGTTTTGTGGACAACTGTGGAAAAGTACAAACTGTAAGCATTGTGGGTGAAATTTGAACTCAAACGGTCAAAATAGCATGAGGTTAATGACGTCCAAATGACAGCAATGATCAATTTTCAGAAAATAAATTCTTTTGGTGCGATATGCAGCTGAATCGGATAAAATCGCGCGGTATTTTTATTTATGGTTTATCTCGTCTATGTACTCGCCAGTTGAGTCCGAACAAGGATTTAATTTCAAACCAGAACTGCCTACAAGTTCGGCATATTACCGTTTGTTGAAAAAGATTCGCCGTCAAGTCGGTCATGCCATTCGTGATTTTAAAATGCTCGAAGAAGGTGACAAGGTAATGGTATGTATTTCTGGTGGTAAAGACAGTTATACCTTGCTAGACATCATGTTGCAGTTTAAACGTATTGCACCGATAAACTTTGATGTTGTTGCGGTTAACCTTGACCAAAAGCAACCCGGCTTTCCAGAAGATGTGTTACCACGTTATTTAGAAGAAAATAATATTCCATATTATATTTTGGAAAAGGACACGTATAGCATTACCAAAAAGTTAACCCCTGAAGGTAAAACATATTGTGCCGTATGTTCACGATTACGCCGTGGTTCTTTATATGGTTTTGCACAAGAAATTGGGGCAACTAAAGTCGCTTTAGGTCATCATCGTGATGACATTATGGCAACCTTCTTCTTGAATCTATTTCATGGCGGTAGCTTAAAAGCGATGCCACCGAAACTGTTGTCATCGGACAAGAAGAATATCTTGATTCGTCCACTGGCTTATGTGGAAGAAAAAGACATCATCAAGTATGCAGAAATGCGCCAGTTCCCGATTATTCCATGTAATTTATGTGGTTCGCAGGAAAATTTACAGCGCGCAATGATCAACACGATGTTACGTGAATGGGATGCACAATATCCAAAGCGTTTACATAGCATTTTTGGTGCGATGCAGAATGTATCACCTTCACAATTGGCCGATCGTGAGTTATTTGATTTTGAAGCTTTAGATGAGCAACGTGAGATTGATTTCACAGGAAGTTGTTCAACTGAAGATGAAGTACAAAATAAACGCATTAATATGGTCAATTTAGGTTTTGCGGCAGAATAATGGTGACTTTAAACACCAATTTTAGGATTGGTGTTTATTTTATATATCTGATTTATTTAATAAATGTATTAAAAGTATTAAAATTGAACGTTCAGTGCAAAAAACTTTAAGCAGAAAACAATTTTACATGCTATAACAAGCGTCAAGCACAATAGCTTCACAAAGATGTTGTCTGGATAGGCGACACAAATGAACAAATAAATTGAGGAAACATCATGCCTGCCTTTTTAACTGATGATTGGTTTTCAACAGTAGAGACTTTAACTGCTCAAGCTGGTAACTTAAACTTGCCACCTGCACTTGCAAATTTAGCAATCAACTTAGTGGTTGCAGATTCAGAAGGCAATACTGAATTGTCTTTGGATGGTGGAGCAATCAAAAAGGGTCTATCTTCAAATGCGAAAACCACATTGAATATGGATGGTGAAACACTTCGTAAAGTGTTCCTAGAGTTTGATATGGCTGCCGCAATGCAAGCATTTATGACAGGTAAAATTAAAGTTCAAGGTGATATGTCACAATTAATGGCTTTACAAACTGCGAAGCCAAGCCAAGAACAAAAAGATTTATTTAAAAAAGTGCTTGAGCAAACAGCTTAAGTCTTTTGAATAAAAAAAAGCTTAGCTGGATTGCTAAGCTTTTTTTTGTCTACAGTACGCAGATTAGATATTGACTAGCTGCGGTGTAGATTTAATATGTTCCAAATAGGCACGGATACGCGTGACATATTGAACTGCTTGTCGATAACGACCATTACTGGCTTTGTTGTTATCTAAATAACTGTACAAATTCACCCAATTGTTGGGGTTTTTACCTTGTGCCTTGATTCGATTTTGAATCTGATTGACTGCACCTGGTCCCATGTTATAAGCCACCAGTGCGTACCAGTTACGATCTGGGAAGGGTACATCCTGATATCGATCTAACATCTGGTCGTAATATTTAGCACCACCTTCAATACTTTGTGCAGGGTCTGTTCGGTTACTGACACCCATCGCTTTTGCTGTACTGTTGGTGAGCATCATTAAACCACGAACACCTGTAGGCGAAACTGAGTTTGGTTTCAGATACGATTCCTGATAACCAATAGCTGCCAATAAATGCCAATCTAAATCATATTTCTCAGCCGTATTTTTAAAGCTGGCTTTATAAATAGGCATACGCTGATTTAAATCACGTTGAATGCTGTCCCATGATTCTTCTTTCACGACATTCTGATTATAGAATGAAGCCAGTTGACGAATCGAACCAGATTGTTTGCCCTGACAGACAAAACCACTCGCGGTTTGGGTCAGTGGGTCATCAGCATGTTTAAAGACCCAATTCAGGTTGGTATCTAAACCATTTTTTTGTAAGCTATTTAAATCACCGCAAGTTGCTGAAAATGAAGCTAAATGCTTTTTTTCGATTGAGCTTACATCAGCAGTGGTCATGGCAAAGTTTGCTTTACCTTGCGAGATCCATTTAAGTGCTGTGGCATTGTCAGGTACAGTTTTAAACACTAAATTAACGTTTAAGCTATTGGCGTAGTTACGTGCTAGGTCATAACCAAAACCATGTAGATGTGAACCATCTTTAAATACCGTAGTCGAATTTTCGACTGAAACGACGGTGAGTTGCTTGTCGTTTACAACAGAATCGTATTGGTACGATTTACTTGCATTAATGCTGTGAAATGGAATTAACAGTGTACTAAATGCAAGAATTTTTAATGAGAGAGAGGATGTTAAAGAGTTAAGGCTAAGCCTCACTCCAGAAGTTGAACTACTGTGCATGTTGTCTCCGCTACAAGTAATTTATGCCCTAAAAAGTAAAGACAAACATGCCTCAGACTTTTTCAAGTTTGATAAATTCAATAAGGGTTGGGCAGTCATGACGTCATTCAAAAATGACATTGGATTAAAAGAAGAATAATGTAGAATTTCTACATAGATTAAAAAATAGGCAACTTGAAAACATGAGCGCATAATAAGGCTGAAAAATAAACTTGTCAAATTTTGTACTAATTTTTTTTAAAATATGTGGTATAAATAGCTAATTTAATTGAATAATTAATTTTATAAACTTTAATTCTGTTTGAAAATTAAATAAAATAGCGCATTATTGTCAATAAATTGTAAGCATAACATCAAAAAATACTATGAAATCTAACTTAATTACACGTGCTGGACACGATAAATTGGTCGCGGAATTACAACATTTATGGCATGAAGAACGACCAGAAATTACTAAAAAAGTGAACTGGGCTGCGAGTCTGGGCGACCGCAGTGAAAATGCGGATAACTAAAAATAACCCCATTTTTTATACTATATTATATTTTATCAATGTAAATTAATAAC
>NZ_NEGM01000016.1:0-35204 GCF_002135275.1 Acinetobacter sp. ANC 4973 | reverse complement strand
AATGTTTAATTATATTATATGTCTTGTTGTTTTTATAATTTAATGCTTTATTTTTCTATAATTAATGCAGAATTTTAAAATGTTTTTATTTTGAATAAGTATAAATATATTTTTTCTGCTATATTATAACTTGGCGTTAAGCCTACTGATTTATAGACATAAATAAACAAGATAAGGCTGTAACATGTTACAACTCGCGGAACTAAAAATTGCAATTATTGGATTGGGTTATGTCGGACTTCCTTTAGCGGTAGAGTTCGGTAAAAAAGTACCCGTAGTTGGTTTTGATATTCATCAAAAACGGATTGATGAACTCAAAAGTGGGCAGGATCATACCTTAGAAGTGTCAAAAGAAGAATTGGCTCAAGCCAGTCAATTGAGCTATTCAGCAAATTTAGAAGATTTAAAAGAATGTAATTTCTTTATTGTGACTGTTCCGACGCCTATTGATGAGTTCAAACAACCCGATTTATCGCCCTTAGTCAAAGCCTCAAACAGTATTGGGCAGGTGCTTAAAGCGGGTGACGTCGTCGTTTATGAATCAACGGTATACCCTGGGGCAACAGAAGAAACCTGTATTCCAGTATTAGAGCAAGTTTCTGGGCTGAAATTTAACCAAGACTTCTTTGCAGGTTATAGTCCTGAACGGATTAATCCAGGTGATAAATTACACCGTGTCACCAATATTTTAAAAATCACCTCAGGTTCTACCCCTGAAGTTGCCGAATTTGTCGATCAAGTATATAACTTGGTCATTGAAGCAGGCACACATAAAGCATCGAGTATTAAAGTAGCTGAAGCGGCAAAAGTGATTGAAAACACGCAGCGCGACGTCAATATTGCCTTAATTAATGAGCTGGCGATTATTTTCAACAAGATGGGTATTGATACCGAAGCGGTATTGCAAGCAGCAGGGACGAAATGGAATTTCTTACCTTTCCGTCCGGGGCTTGTCGGTGGGCATTGTATTGGTGTTGACCCGTATTATTTAACCCATAAAGCACAGTCAATTGGTTATCATCCAGAAATTATTTTAGCCGGACGTCGCTTAAATGATTCAATGGGTGCTTATGTGGTCACTCAGCTTGTCAAAGCAATGATTCAGAAAAAGATTCAGGTTCAGGGGGCGAAAGTATTGGTCCTTGGTTTGAGCTTTAAAGAAAACTGTCCTGATATTCGTAATACTAAAATTATTGATATTGTGAATGAGTTGAATGAATACCATATGGATGTCGATGTTTATGATCCTTGGGTAGACACTGAAGAAGCGGTGCATGAATATGCGATTACACCTGTACAAACAGTCAATCAAGATACTTATGATGCTGTCATTTTAGCGGTTGCGCATGAGCAATTTAAAGTCATGGGGGCAACAGAGATTCGCGCTTTAGGCAAAAAAGCCCATGTTTTATATGACTTGAAATATGTACTTGATCAATCTGAATCTGACATTCGTCTTTAATCACGAACTTTGTAAGGAATACATAACATGAGCCAATATCAAACCGTTTGCACACAATTAAAACAAGCACCTAAAATGTGGTTGGTCACTGGTGTGGCTGGTTTTATTGGCTCAAATTTATTAGAAACCTTGTTAAAGCTTGATCAAAAAGTCGTAGGTTTAGATAACTTTGCGACAGGGCATCAATATAATTTGGATGAAGTTCAAACTTTGGTCAGTCCTGCGCAATGGCGTAATTTTTCTTTTATTGAAGGCGACATTCGTAATTTTGAAGATTGTCAAAAAGCCTGTATGGATGTGGACTATGTATTACATCAAGCAGCTTTAGGCTCTGTACCGCGTTCAATTGCCGATCCTATCACCACCAATGCAACCAATATTACGGGTTTCTTAAACATGTTGACTGCGGCACGCGATGCTAAAGTCTCAAGTTTTACCTATGCAGCCAGTAGTTCAACGTATGGGGATCACCCTGCTTTACCGAAAGTTGAAGAAAATATTGGTAATCCATTGTCACCCTATGCAGTAACCAAGTATGTCAATGAGCTCTATGCAGATGTTTTTGCCCGTACATATGCTTTTAAAACCATTGGTTTGCGTTATTTTAATGTCTTTGGAAAGCGACAAGATCCCAATGGTGCCTATGCTGCGGTGATTCCCAAATGGACAGCTGCAATGATTGCCGGTGATGAGGTATTTATTAATGGTGATGGTGAAACCAGTCGTGATTTTTGTTTCATTGAGAACACGGTTCAAGCCAATATTTTAGCCGCAACCGCAAATGAGACAGCAAAAAATCAAGTTTATAATGTTGCGGTAGGTGACCGTACCACTTTAAATGATTTATTTAATGCACTTCAGGCAGCATTGAATGAAAATGGTGTAACTTATAATAAAAAACCAGTTTATCGTGAATTCCGTGCGGGTGATGTTCGTCATTCACAAGCAAGTATTGCTAAAATTGAACAATTTTTAGACTATGAACCTGAGTTTAATATCAATCAAGGGATTAATATTGCGATGCCTTGGTACATTAAATTTGTCTAATTAAAAATGAAAGATATATTACTGTTGTTGAAAAAAGCAAAATGGCTTATGGGTGGTAATTTTGTTTTTGCCTTTTCTCAATGGGTTATTTTGATTTTTTTTGCTCGTATGACGAATCAAGAAAACTTGGGACAATATGCATTGGCGTTAGCAATCGTCACGCCTATTTTTGCTGTTGGAAACCTTCAATTACGTCCTCTTTATATATTAGATGTAAATAGTGAGCAGAAATACACCTATACAAATTTTTATTATTTACGTTTAATTTGTGCATTTATTGCATTAGCTTGCTGTTTGATTTTAGGTTTATTTTTTAATGTTTCTATTTCAGTATTGATTTTGGTTGGACTATTAAAGTTTTTTGAATCTTATTCCGATATTATTTATGCGTATTATAATGCACATGATCAAACTAAATTAATTAGTAAATCTTTATTTTTAAAAGGGACGCTTTCTGTTTTAGTTGTTGCAGTAGGTTTATATTTATTTGATTTTTATACCGCATTAATTTTATTTTTATTTGTTTATCTTATAGTTTGGTTATTCATCGATAATGTGTATATTCAGAAAACTCAAGAAATAAAAAAAATGAGTTTAGATTTAGGAATTATGAAGTCTGCTATTCCTATGGGGATTTCATTGGGGATCGTTACTTTGCAAAGTAATATTCCTCGTTTATTTTTAGATCAGTATGCAAGTATTGAGGCTGTGGGGATTTTTACCGTTCTCAGCTATTTCATTATTGTCGGCAGTATATTTATTAATTCTATTTGCCAGTATCTTAGTCCTCGTTTAACGCATGCATGGAATCATAATAGAGCATATTTTAAAAAGCTTTTATCTATGGCTTTGCTTGTTGCTGGTGGGTTGGGTCTAATCGCTATATTCCTCAGCTATTTCATGGGAGAGTTTGTACTTAACCTCGTTTATGGTGCGCAATATGTAGCTTATGCAGATGCGTTTGTATTGACTATGGTGGCTGGTTTTATACTTTATTTGGCGACTGTTCTGGGTTATACGCTAACAGCCATAGGGTTTATTAAACAACAGGTTTATTTATTTTCTATCGTGTTAATTTTTAGTGTATTGGTTTCATATTTATGTATTCCTGAATATGGAATTATTGGTGGTATTTATACTTTAATTGTCAGTTATTTTGTGCAATGTGTTCTTTCTCTGCTGGTTGTATTATTTCGTCTTAAAGAGTAAATAAAATGAAAATCATGTTATTCATTACTGGCTTAGGTATGGGAGGAGCTGAGAAAGTTGTTTGTGAACTTGCAGATAAGTTGTACGAGTCAGGACAAGACGTCAATATTGTTTACTTTTTCGGTGAAATCGTCAGAAGACCTAAAAATAAAGAAATTAATATATATAAAGTATCACTTAATCATCATTTATCAATTGTTAAAGCATTAAATACTGTGATTAAACTGGTTGATAAGATACAACCCGATGTTATTCATTCACATATGTTTCATGCCAATATGATGGCAAGATTTGTAAAAATGTTGAGAAAAAATATTCGTATCATCTGTAGCTCACACTCAAACTATGAGGGTGGGCGTTTACGTATGGCAATGTATCGATTGACTGAAAACCTATGTAATGTGCATACAAATGTCAGTGATAATGCAGCTAAAGCTTTAATGCAAG
The DNA here is from genome assembly GCF_002135275.1 of Acinetobacter sp. ANC 4973. NCBI lineage: Bacteria > Pseudomonadati > Pseudomonadota > Gammaproteobacteria > Moraxellales > Moraxellaceae > Acinetobacter > Acinetobacter sp. ANC 4973. The sequence continues at coordinate 31,039 of NZ_NEGM01000016.1, read as the reverse complement.
CTGGAGCTGTTAAAAATAAAAAAATGATTACTGTTCATAATGGTATAGAAAGCAATAAATATAAATTTGATGAGAATATAAGAGCTGATGTTCGAAAGAGCTTGGGTTTTGATGATAATTTGCAAGTTATTTTAACAATAGGCCGAATTGACACGCCTAAGGATTATCCTACTTTATTAAAAGCATTTAAAATTATTCGAGAAGAGCAAAAAAATACTATTTTAATCATCGTGGGAGATGGCCCAAAGAGAAATGAGATTGAAAATCTCGCAATTCATTTAGGTCTTGAAAAAAATGTAAAATTTTTAGGCATTAGAGAGGATATTCCACAACTTTTGAATGCATGTGACTTGTTTGTATCTGCATCGGCATGGGAAGGTTTTGGTATAGCAATATTGGAAGCGATGCTGTGTCAAAAAAGAATTGTAGCGACAAAAACAGATGGTGCAATGGAATTACTGAACTCAAATTTAGTGGATGTCGGACAACCTGAGGCTATTTCTAAAATGATCCTGAATGTTTTGAACCATCAGGAAAATATAATGAGATATCCGGAAGCAAATAGTTTTGATTGGAAATTTATTTTAGAAAAATGGTTGAACCTTTATCAGGGTCAAGTTAAGTAATAAGTTTTAAGGGCGTTGTTGTATCAAACTAGCCTTGAATATTGATTCAACAATATAATTTTCTTATCAATAAGCCTATACCTAAATTTATCGTGCTATTAACTGGTCGCAATACAATCGCGCTTTAATCGATAGAGGAAATCTAAATATTTAGTTTGACGGAATCGGTCGAAAAAAGAGGTATTGGATTAAATCTTACGAAGCAATGCTGCTCAGGTGAGAAATTCACCTCAAGAAAGTTGCAGAGCCAAGTTAACCAAGTATATGCACGAATTGTTCTACTCAACAAATCTACTGAATGAGGCAGACCACAGACCAAAGTTGTGCCCTGAACTTATGGATCTTGGAATATTTTATCTTTTCAATGTTGATGCAATAAAGCTCATGAAAGATCAACAAATGTGAGTGCAAAAATACAGCAAGTGTTACTCATTTTGTGAGTTATCTATAGATCTCTGTATATCTTTAAATGCAATATTTCAGATTCAATCATTTATACTGACTTTGTTTTGAAGTGTTTTAGCATCAATGCTATTCATTTTAATGCATAGAAAATTTAAATTGATACGGTAACGGAGCCAGTGATTCAAATGAAATTTTTAATGGTGAGCAGTTACCTTCCTTCAGTTTTAAATTTTCGTGGAAAACTTTTAGAGGCAATTCATCAGCAAGGTTATGAAATTCATATTATTGCGCCAGATTTGCCCGCTTTTTCAGATGAATATCAAAAATTACTGGGTTTAGGCTATCAGGTTTATAGCGTTCCTATGCAGCGCACGGGTACAAACCCAGTTACAGATTTGTCCACACTATTTGCGCTGTATAAACTGATTCATAAAATAAAACCAGATTGCGTATTGTGCTATACCATTAAGCCCGTCATATACGGCACTTTAGCCGCTTGGCTAGCAAAAGTACCTAAACGTTTTGCATTAATTACCGGTTTAGGCTATGCCTTTCAAAATGTAGATAAAGATAGCACGCGTAGTATTTTTCAAAAGTTAGTTCATGGTTTATACCAGCAAGCACTGTCGCATTGTTCTAAAACTTTTTTTCAAAATCCAGACGATCTTGCTTTATTCCGAGCATTAAAACTCTTGCAGTCGAATATTCCTGCGGTTGTTGTGAATGGCTCTGGAGTCAATGTCTCTGATTTTGCTGTGATGCCTTTGCCACTCAATAGTCAGAACCAAGTTGCAATTTCCTTCTTGTTAATTGCTCGTCTATTAGGGGATAAAGGTGTACGTGAATATGCCGAAGCAGCGGCAATCATTAAAAAAAATCATCCTGACATTCAATTTAACTTGGTCGGATGGATTGATGACAATCCGGCGGCTATTACTCAATTGGAATTAGATGCATGGGTAAATACCGGAACGCTTAAATATTGGGGTAAACTTTCAGATGTTCGACCCGCTATTGCTGCAAGTTCAGTATACGTATTGCCTTCTTACCGTGAAGGCACACCACGAACGGTATTAGAAGCAATGGCAATGGGGCGGGCTGTCATCACTACAGATGCACCAGGTTGTCGTGAAACCGTGGTAGATGGTGATAATGGATTTTTAGTAGAGGTTAAATCGGTTCAAGATTTAGTGGTAGCCATGCCGAAATTTATTGAACAGCCAGAGTTAGCGATACAAATGGGCAAACGTTCACGAGAGATCGCCTTAAATAAATATGATGTTCATCAAGTGAATAAACATATGATGACGGAAATGGGATTGTTATAAATGTTGAAACGACTCTTGGATATCATTATTGCATCCACCGCGCTCATTCTGCTTGCACCGTTATATGCTTTTGTTGCTTATAAAGTGAAGAAAAATTTAGGTTCTCCTGTTTTATTCCGCCAAGTTCGTCCGGGTTTGCATGGTAAACCGTTTGAAATGATTAAGTTTCGCACCATGAAGGATGCGGTCGATGCCAATGGTCAGCCACTTCCTGACAGCGAGCGTTTAACAGCATTCGGTAAAATGTTACGTTCAACCAGCTTGGATGAAATGCCTGAACTTTGGAATGTAATTAAAGGGGACATGAGTATTGTTGGACCTCGTCCACTGCTGACAGAATATTTGCCACTGTATAATGAAGAACAAGCGAAACGGCATAATGTACGTCCGGGTATGACAGGACATGCTCAAGTCAATGGACGCAATGCGATTGGCTGGGAAGAAAAGTTTAAACTCGATACATGGTATGTAGAGCATCAATCTACTCTTTTAGATTTTAAAATCATGTTTAAAACCGTGCATAAAGTTCTCGCAAAAGATCATATCAGCGCGGAAGGCGAGGCCACCATGACCCGTTTTACAGGCACAGAAAAGAAGGACACTAAAAAGTGACAATTTATATTGGTGTATACGGTGCAAGTGGCTTTGGTAAAGAGGTGATGCCTTTAGTACGACAGCAATATCCAACACTTCTTCAAGCACAATTTGTATTTATTGATGATGGACAAGCAGGAAGCACTTTAAATGGTTATCCGGTTTTAAGTTATGCAGATTTTGTCTCACATTCAGCCCAACATAAAGCAGTGACGATTGCGATTGCAAATAGTCGTGTGCGTGAAAAATTGGTGATTCGCTTAGATCAAGATGGTATTCAGCATTTGGCGATACAAGCAGCAAACACTATTGTATTAGATGAAGTGGAAATTGGGGAAGGGAGTTTACTCTGTCCTTTTAGCTGTCTGACTTCCAATATTAAGATTGGTAAATTTTTTCACGCCAATATTTATAGCTATGTCGCACATGATTGCATTATTGGTGACTATGTGACCTTTGCTCCAGCGGTAAAATGCAATGGTAATATTCATATTGAAGACCATGCTTACATTGGGGCAGGTGCTGTGATTAAACAAGGCACACCAGACAAACCTTTAGTCATTGGTAAAGGGGCTATCGTGGGTATGGGTGCTGTGGTAACGAAAAGTGTACCTGCGGGTGTGACTGTGGTGGGGAACCCCGCAAGAATTTTACAGAAAAAATAGTTTCATATTTAAAAAATTAGGAATGAATCATGCTAAACACTGCATTTGAACCATGGCCAAGCTTTACCCAATTTGAGGCGGATGCTGTAGCTAAAGTTTTACTATCGAATAAAGTGAATTATTGGACAGGGCAAGAATGCCGTGAATTCGAAAAAGAATTTGCACAGTTCGCAGGTACTCAATATGCAGTAGCGTTAGCCAATGGCACGGTTGCTTTAGATGTCGCATTAAAAGCATTAGGGATTGGTGAGGGGGATGATGTGATTGTCACCTCGCGTACCTTCTTGGCTTCAGCCAGTTCAATTGTGACAGCAGGGGCAAACCCAGTTTTTGCTGATGTAGAACTCGATTCACAGAATATTTCAGCGCAAACGATTCAAGCGGTGTTAACGCCTAATACAAAAGCGATTATTTGTGTGCATTTGGCAGGTTGGATGTGTGACATGGATCCAATCATGCAATTGGCTTGCGATAAAGGTCTTTATGTCATAGAAGACTGTGCGCAAGCACATGGTGCCCAATATAAAGGGAAACTTGCAGGCTCAATGGGTCATATTGCCGCATGGTCATTTTGTCAGGATAAAATTATGACCACGGGTGGTGAAGGCGGTATGGTCACGACCAATGATGAGTCTCTTTGGAAAAAAATGTGGTCATATAAAGACCATGGTAAAAATTTTGACAGTATCTATAACAAACAACACCCACCGGGATTCCGTTGGCTACATGATTCCTTTGGGACCAATTGGCGCATGATGGAAATGCAGGCGGTGATTGGGCGTATTCAGTTGACCAAAATGCCAGAATGGACAAAAAAGCGTACGAATCATAGCGATGTTATTTTAAATGCGTTTGAAAATAGTCCTTATTTTACCGTGCACCGCCCGTCAAATGATTATGTGCATGCATGTTATAAATGTTATGTTCAAGTGAATATTGAAAAATTGCCAGAAGGTTGGTCACGTGATCGCATTATGCAGGACATTAATGCATCAGGTGTGCCATGCCTTAGTGGTTCATGTTCAGAAGTATATTTAGAACACGCATTTGATCATACGCCTTGGCGCCCTGAAACACGTTTGGAAAATGCCAAAAAACTTGGTGAAAGTAGTTTGATGTTCTTGGTGCATCCAACCTTATCGGAACAGAGTATGCAGAAAACCATTGCTGCTATTCACGCTGTAATCGCAAAAATTTAAAGTGAAATTGACGTATAATCTGCGCCATTGCGTGTTCTGACGTTTCTCCAATTTAGAGCTTTTAGTGAAAGACATTATTCGATATTTAGCATCTTTGCCACGTCGTCAAAAACAACTTGTTTTCGTGGCGATGGATGTCTGTGTCTTACCTTTAATCATGTGGTTGGTGTATGCCATACGTTTGGCAAAGCCTAATGTGCCTGTAATGCAAGGGCTTGATTTTTGGTATCTCTATGTCGGAATGTTTGGTGTTTTAATATTTGCCTTGCTTGGCATTTATAGTGCGATTGTTCGTTCATTTAATGAAGATTATTTACTGCGGATCTCCATCGCGACATTTATCCAAATTGTGGGTTTATATGCCATTAAAAAGCTAGATTTGGCTTTTATTCCGATGAGTATTCCACTCATGTATGGCTTTATGCTGTTTTCATGGATGTGGTGGAGTCGCGCGGTGATTCGTTATGCCACGCTTAAAACTTTTGCAAAAAAACAAAACCGTAAACGGGTTGCGATCTATGGGGCGGGCCTTGCAGGTCAACAAATTGCAGCCGCTTTATTTCGATCAGATGATTATTTGCCGGTGTGTTTTATTGATGATAAAGCATCACTGCAAGGGCAATCATTAAGTGGTTTAAATATTTATTCACCCAAACGTATCTCAAATAAATTAGGCAAATTTCAGATTGAAGAAATTTTATTGGCCATGCCATCTGTAGGCCGAGCAAGAAAAAAAGAAATAATAGAATCCTTTGAGCTGGCCGACGTTAGAATTATGGAATTGCCGGGTGTGACCCAACTGGTTGATGGCCAAGTCAAAGTCTCGGATATCCGTGAAGTGGATATTATTGACTTACTTGGTCGTGACCCTGTACCGCCAAAGGCAGAGCTTTTAGAAAAAAATATTAAAGACAAAGTCGTGATGGTCACTGGAGCAGGGGGTTCTATTGGCTCTGAGTTGTGCCGTCAGATTGTCAAGCATCAGCCAAAAATTTTAGTATTATTTGAGATGTCTGAGTTTGCGCTGTATTCGATTGACCGTGAATTACAAAATTCAGCTGTGCAGATTGTTCCCGTTCTTGGCTCAGTGACGAATCAAGCCAAACTAGAGCGTGTGATTGCAGAGTATCAAGTACAAACGGTTTACCATGCAGCGGCCTATAAGCATGTACCTTTGGTCGAAGCCAATCCATTTGAAGGGATTTATAATACCTCGATTGGTACGGCAAGAAGTGTCGATGCAGCAGTAAATCAAGGGGTTGAAACTTTTGTTTTAATTTCGACCGATAAAGCAGTGCGTCCAACCAATGTCATGGGTGCATCAAAGCGCATGGCTGAGTTATATTGCCAAGCTTTAGCTTCAACGAATCCGAAAACACAGATTAGTATTGTACGTTTTGGTAATGTATTGGGTTCTTCAGGTTCAGTCGTTCCACTGTTTAAAAAGCAGATTGCAGCAGGTGGACCTGTTACCGTCACGCACCCAGATGTGACACGTTATTTTATGACCATTCCTGAAGCAGCACAGCTGGTGATTCAAGCAGGTGCAATGGGGACAGGTGGTGACGTCTTTTTGTTGGATATGGGTGAACCAGTAAAAATTGTCGATTTAGCCAAACAAATGATTCGTTTGAGTGGCTTTAAACCGATGGATGAGAAAGGTCATGGCGATATTGAAATTCAGTTTACGGGCTTAAGACCGGGTGAAAAGCTATATGAAGAGTTGTTGATTGATTTGGAAAATGTAGAGCAAACTGAGCATCAGAGAATTTTAAAATCATACGAAATATTCTACAGTTATAATGAAATATTTAATATATTTAATGATTTAAAATTATATGTAAATGACAATCAGATATCTGAATTATTAAGCATATTGATTAAATATGTCGATGGTTATAAACCCCATCTAAATTCAAATAATTAAGTTGTTTAATTTTTATTAAATGACAAAAAAATTAAAAAATCGAGACTTTATTTTTTGTAGCTATTATAATGTGCACGATTTATGTTAATAGCTACAATATATAGTTTTATAATCATTAATTAATGATTAGCCAATAATATTAGGGCCTAATTTTAGTTATGGGAATTTTTTCAGGAAAAATTGTATCTAATTCACTGTGGATGATGCTTGAAAAAGTTATCTCAATATTTGGGTTGATTTTTGTAACGTCATATGTTGCAAAATATATTGGGCCAACCAATTTTGGAAAAATAGCATTAGCTACAACATTATTTGCTTTTGTCCAAACGCTAACTTGGTTTGGTAATCAAGAAATTTTATTTAAACGCGTCAGTAAAAACCATCAATCTGGATTAAATTATTTATCTAATACTCAAAAAATAAGATTTTATTTATTTTTGCTCATGAGCCTACCAATATTATTTACTTTGTATATTTTTACAGACTTATTAACACTTATTTTTGGTATAGCTACAGCATTTGCAACATATTTTATTACGCAAGATATTTATGCCGTTTATAATAATGCTGTGCTTCACTCTTATATCAATGCAATTGTGAATATGGTGGGCTTGTCAATTGCATTAGCAGTACGATATGTGATTGTGCTATTCGAACTGGAATATGCATATCTTTCCATTCCCATAGTGTTGGTCACTCTAATTCCATATGTGCTAAAGCGATACTGGTTTAATCGAAGTCTTAAAACACCAATACTGAATCAACAGAAATATCGAAAATATTATTTTTTAGCTGGTGGTTCTTTAGTCATATCAACCTTAGCTATAAGTTTTTATACGCAAATTACCAGTCTAATGTTAGCAAAACTAACATCTCTAAAAGATCTTGGGATTTATGCAGTGGCTGTTACGTTGGGCACAGCTTGGTCATTTATCAACTTTTCAGTGATTACTTCTGTACTAAGTAAAATTTATAGAGAAAAAAGTCATTATGAGTCTTATGTAATGATCGCCAAGCTAAATTTAGTTATTTTAGCTGTTTCTTTATCTGTGGTTACTGTCTTAGGATTATTGGGGCAGTGGCTTATAGAAACATTATACGGTGCAGCATATCAAGAGGCCTATAAATTACTTATTATTTTAGCGCTTTCAACGATGTTAAGTGGATTAGGGACTATTGCAGCACGATTGATGGTTAAAGAAGAAAGTTATGAGTATATTTCTAAAAAAATGTTGTTCGTTGCTTTAAGTGCATTGCCGATATCTTATGGAATGATTTATGCATATGGATTAATCGGTGCGGCTTATAGTGTATTCATCATTGAACTTCTTTCATTGACCGTATTTAATTATTTTTATAAAGGTGGATTAATATTTAAAATTCACCTTTTCCCATTTTTTAAAAATTCATTAAAAATGAAACAATAGGAATAGAATAATGTTGAATATAACAGTTGTCGGCACGGGGTATGTAGGACTCTCAAATGCAGTGTTATTTGCACGACAGCACACTGTTAACAGTTTAGATATCGATGCCAAACGTGTTGAACTGATTAATCAACGTCTTTCTCCAATCGCAGATGACTATATTGAGAAGATATTAAAAGACACTGAGCTAAAATTAACAGCGACGCTAGATAAAGAAGCAGCTTATAAAAATGCAGACTATATTATTATTGCAACGCCTACCAATTATGATTCAGACAGCAATTCTTTTGATACATCTTCAATTGAAAGCGTTATTGCAGATATTTTACCAATCAATACAACTGCACCAATTATTATTAAATCTACGATTCCTGTAGGTTATACAGCACAAATTAAAGCAAAGTTTCAAACAGAACAAATCATCTTTAGTCCCGAATTTTTGCGAGAGGGCAAAGCACTGTATGACAACTTGTATCCATCACGGATTATAGTCGGGGAAAAATCGGAACGTGCGGAACAAATCGCAGCATTGTATTTAAATGCAACTGTAGAGAAAAATGCGCCAACTTTATGTATGCATTCTACAGAAGCAGAAGCAGTGAAGTTGTTTTCAAATACTTATTTAGCGATGCGTGTGGCTTATTTTAATGAACTAGATACTTATTGTGCTAAGCATGCTTTAGACAGTTTTGATATTGTGCGTGGGGTGGGTTTGGACCCACGTATTGGTCAGCATTATAACAACCCTTCATTTGGTTATGGCGGCTACTGTTTGCCTAAAGATACCAAACAGTTGCTAGCAAACTATAAAGATGTTCCACAGGATTTAATTCAAGCGATTATTCACTCAAATAAAACGCGTAAGCAATTTATCGTAAAAGAGATATTGAAGAAGCGTCCAAATGTGGTGGGTATATACCGTCTGACTATGAAAGCTGGTTCTGACAATTTTCGTGATTCCGCGATTCAGGATATTATGCGTGAGTTAAAAGAATACAATATTGATGTGATTGTGTATGAGCCAACATTAAAAACGAAAGAGTTTGAAGGTTATGCTTTACAGAGTGAATTAACAGAGTTTTTATCTAAGTCAGATGTAATTTTGGCAAATCGTATGCATGTAGATTTGGAAGCGGTAAAAGCCAAAGTTTATACACGTGATTTGTTTGGAGAAAATTGATGAAAAATATAAATTTTTTAATTAGTTTTTATGGTGTAGGGAAAATTGATTAATTTAAATTTTAAGCTTAATAAAACAACAGTTTATGCTTATTTAGTAGTGAGTTGTTTTATTTTATCTATCATTTTCTCAAGTTATATTTTTTTAATATTTTCATTTTTATTTTGTTATGAAATATTTAATAAAGTAAGAGAATCTATTTTAATTTCTTTTATTTTCTCTTTATATTTTATATTTTTAGGGTTTGATACTTTTAAATATTTTGTATTAATGTTTTTTTCGATTATCTTGATTTCGGAAAGGTTTAAAGATAATCCTAAAATTATTTTAAGTGCGTATTCTAATGTTTTTTTGATATTTTTACTTTATTTATTTACATTAGAACAGAAAGTAGGTGATATATCTAATGTTTTGAGTTTTGAAACAAGATTTTGGCCTGTTCTTTCAAATGGTGAGGAATTAAATCCGAATATGATAGGACTTTTAAGTGCTATATGTGCGTTCGGTTATTATGTAAATAAAAAAATAATTCTTATGATTTTTCCACTTTTTATTCTTTTAGTTAGTCAATCCAGATCTGCTATGCTATTTTTTATTCTAGCATCATTTTTGTATAGCGGGGTTAAATTAAAAAATATTTTTTATTTTTTAATGATGTTATTTCCTTTTATTTACTTTTTAAATAATTCGAATATTATTAATCGTTTCATTGAAGATGGTGAAAATGGTCGTATAGCTAGAATTTTATTTTATTTGCCATATCTGAAAAATAATTATCTGACTGGTTTGGGATATGGGGAGTATCTAGTTTTTGTTAAAAATATTGGATCATTGGATAATTTATTTCTAGCCATAATATTGGTATATGGTATTTGGGGTGTTATATATTTACTTTCATTGTTTATTATATTTTTTAAAAATAAGAAAAATGAAGATTCTAGTTTAAGGTTGGCAATATTCTGTTCATTTATGGTTCTAGGTCTTTTTGAGGGGTCTTTTGCTTTTAATCATTTGACATGGTTGATATTTGCTTTGTCATTTAATTCCTTTTCTATTAAAATGATTAAATAAAAAATCATTTTGCATTATAATTTGTTTAATGCAAAATATATAATAATATATTTTTTAATATTGATTAGGTATATATTTTAGAGAGGAAGTATGAAATTAAGTATTATTGTTCCTGTTTATGGTGTTGAAAATTTTGTTTTAGATTTTTCGGAAAGTCTATTTCCTCAATTAAATGAAAATGTTGAGTTGATTATAGTAGATGATGGTACAAAAGATAGTTCTATATTAATACTTAAAGAATATTACAATAAAAATAATTATACAAGATTTAATGTGATATGGCTGGAGCAAGAAAATCAGGGGCAAAGCGTTGCTAGAAATTATGGTATTTCTAAATCAACCGGAGATTATATAACATTTTTAGATCCCGATGATTTAGTTTCTTGTGATTATATTAATCAGATCATGAGTGCAATTGAAGTTTCACCTGATTTAATCCAATTTAATTGTGAAGTATTTGTTTCATCAGGTGGTGAAAAAAATAAAATTAATGAAATAAAGCTAGTTAATGATAATTTATCTTTTATATTGAATGAGGATGAAATTATAGAAATTTATTCTAAAAAGGCTTGGTTTTCTTGGTTAAGGGTTGTTAAAAGACAATTTATAGATTCAGATTTTTTTCCAAAAAATGTTAATTATCAAGATATGATGGCATTTCCAAAATTATATAAGAAAGTTAAAAATATTAAAAATATTGATGAAAATTTAGTATCATATCGGGTGCATAGTAATAGTTCAGTCAATAGTTTTAAACCTAAATTGCTCACTAGTGCAGATTTTGGCCTTGAATTATATGAAAAAATCGAAGATAGCTTAGATATAATTATTTATAAACAATTTTTAACCTTAAGAATGGATTTAACTATGAGTTCAAAAGGTCTGAAAGCTGCATTAATATGGTATTATAAGCATATTTATAGTTGTAAGAATTCTTTATACTATAAGAATATATCTAATTTAAATTTTTATATAACAAAATTTACAGCAATATTTTGTTATAGGATGTTTAAAAATATATTTAATCTTAATCGTTGAGTTGATTAATATGATTCCTAAAAAAATTCATTTTTGTTGGTTTGGACCCAATCAGTATTCACCAATGGTTGAAAAGTGCATAGCATCTTGGAATAAGAAATTAATTGGTTGGGAAATAGTCTTATGGAATGAAAAAAATTCGCCAATAGATCATCCCTTTGTAAAAAAGGCCCTAACTGATAAAAAATATGCATTTGTTGCTGATTATGTAAGATTTTATGCTTTATATAATTATGGTGGTGTTTATTTAGATACGGATATAGAGATAGTTAAAGATCTAACTCCATTACTGGACAATGAGTTTTTTTCGGGTTCTGAGGATTGCGAAGGTCAATATGTTAGTGCTGGTGTAGTCGGTTCAGTTTCAGGCCATATATATTTAGAACAAGTTCTTAATTATTATGATAACTTAAAAAAGTATGAAACTTCACCTGCAGTTCTCACAAAAATTTTTAACAAAAATAAATTTAGTAATATTTCTATATATAGTCATGAGTATTTTTATCCCTATAATCCATATGATAAAAATCAGAAAGTAAAACAATTGTTTTTTTGTGATATAACAAAAAATACTTACGCAATACATCATTGGAATTTTTCGTGGAAAAGAACTAAAATACAAAAAATTTTTGATTTTTTAAAAAGTCAATTTAGTTAAAATATTTTATTTATTTGCGGTGCTTTAAATGATTAAGTTAGCTCTTTTAAAACCTGAATTTTGTTATGGTCCTGAAATATATGCTTTATCTGATTATTTAAGCACAAAATACTCAGATAAAATTTTTTGTCAGATTCTAGAGTTTGACGAAATTAAAAAAAGGCAGAATGATTTTGACTTAATTTATAGGTTGATGGGTTTTTCATCTTTTATATTTGAGGATTTTAAAATTCCAGAAATCCATGATTATGCATCAATCTCAACGGGGAGGTATATTTTATTTAAGAATTTCATTAAACGTAATTTTCAAAAAAAACCAATATATAGGTCTTTTTTAAACACTAATGTATTTGAGGAGTTTAATTTTAAAGATAATATTCCTTACGGTTTTAGAGATATGGCTGTGAAAGAAACCTTTTTTAAGTCCTATGATTTCAATTACGATCAAAAAGAATTTGATTTTTGTTATATAGGTGAGATTTCTAAGGAAAGGAATTCAGATGAACTTATAGATTTCTTTGGAAAATCCAATTTTAAAGTTTTGATGATTGGAGAAAATAAATTAGGAGAGAATAAATATAAAAATATTATCTTTAGTGGAAGAGTAGAAAATTCTATTGTTCCAAGTTTAATTAATAAATGTCGCTTTGCAATTAATTTTGTTCCAAATTTATACCCATATAATTTACAAACTTCAACAAAATTATTGGAATATCTTTCTATGGGGATTCCAGTTATATCAAATAAATATAAATGGGTTGAAGATTATGTTGAAAATAATAATATTTCTTTAATTTTTTTTGATGACTTTTCTTTCTTTAAAAATGATTTTTATAGTTTTTATAAAGAATATGGGAACTATAATAATGTTACAAAAGTTAAAAAATGGGATAATGTTTTTGAAAGTTCGGGGTTAATTAATTTTATTTTAAATTATAGTGGTAAATAATGTGAATAAAAAAATTTTTCTCATCGGTACAACTGCTTCTAATCTATTTCTATTTAGAAAAGATTTTATAATTTCATGTGTTGAAAAAGGCTTCCAAGTTTATGCTTTGGTGTCGGAGTATGATGATTATTGGTTGGAAAAAATTAAAGAGTTGGGTGCAGAGGTCATCACTTATAGGCTAAGCCGAAGCGGTTTAAATCCTTTTAACGATATTAAATCAATGTTAGAACTTAAAGCTTATATAAAACAGCATAAACCTGACATGGTTTTTTCATTTTTTACTAAACCTGTAATTTATGGTTCTTTAGCTGCTAAATTTGCTGGAGTTAATAATATTGTAGGAATGATTGAAGGCTTAGGCTCTCCTTTTACAGAGCATCCTCATGGTCAGACTCTAAAAATTAAGTTGATTAGATTTTTTCAAGTTTCACTTTATCGAATTGTATTTCCTATTTTAGATAAAATTATTTTTTTAAATAAAGATGATCCTATTGATTTAATAAAAAATAATAAAATTTACCACAAAAATAATGCTGTAGAAATATTAGGTCCGATAGGTTTAGATTTGAAAGATTATCCTTACAAAGCATGGGATAGTTCAAATCAAATTTCTTTTATATTTATTGCGAGATTATTAGCTGAAAAAGGGATATATGAGTATTTAGAAGCGGCTAAAATAGTGAAATCTAAATATCCAAATGCTCATTTTAAAGTTATTGGTGGCTTAGATTTAGAAAATCCTTATGGACTTTCTAAGCAAGAGTTAGATGATGTAGTATCAACAGGAATTATTGAATATCCAGGATTTGTAAATAATGTAGCTGAAGAGATTCAAAACAGCGCAGTTTTTGTTTTACCTTCATATTATCGAGAAGGCGTACCACGTAGTACTCAAGAGGCTATGGCAATAGGACGTCCCGTAATTACCACTGATGTACCTGGGTGCAGAGAAACTGTTGTCGATGGAGTTAATGGATTTTTGATTCCAAAATGGAATGTAGCTATGTTAGCGGATAAAATGATGTACTTTATTGAACATCCAGAGCAAATTAATCTTATGGGATATGAAAGTTATAAAATAGCCCAAGACAAATTTGATGCTGAAAAAGTAAACATAAAATTGTTAAAAATTATGAATATATAATTTATTAAACAATTTTATTTTCTTTAAGGAAATTTATAATTTTTATCAAAATTGAAAATTTTACTTTATGAATTAAAAATTCTGAAACAAGTTCCTTATGCATATTGTGTATCACAGGATCTTGCAAGTTATATACGTTAGAAATCAATTTTAGCAAATAAATTGAAAGCAGCTTAATATAATTGTCACTTATATAGAGACATCGAAAAACTGATATTATTGAGTGGTTTTTACTATTTTTCTCATTACGCAATTCGGGGTATACTGCACAACAAATTTAAAAATATTTCTAAACAGTTAAGGTTATAGAAAACGAGCACTTTAATTCATGAATTTAATTTTTTAAATAAAGTGTTTTTTGATGTGTTTAAAACTTGATTATTTAAAAATGGGGTGAGAAATGAAACGCTTATTAGATATTATTATTGTGACTTTCGCATTAATTATATTGTCGCCTATTTTCTTATTGGTTTGCTACAAAGTAAGAAAGCATTTAGGTGCTCCAATCTTCTTTTATCAAGAACGTCCAGGAAAAGACGGTAAAATTTTTAAAATGATGAAGTTTCGTTCTATGAAGGATGCATTTGATAAAGAAGGAAGTCCCTTACCAGATGATAAGAGAATAACGCCATTTGGACATAAATTGCGTTCTACAAGTTTAGATGAAATGCCACAACTCATTAATGTCCTAAAAGGGGATATGAGTATCGTTGGTCCGCGCCCTCAAATGAAAGAATTTTTAGAACATTATACAGATGAACAAATGCGTCGCCATGAAGTTCGTCCCGGTATGACAGGGTTGGCACAAGTCAGTGGGCGTAATCACTTGTCTTGGGAAGAAAAGTTTGAATTAGATGTAGAATATGTCGATAAGCAATCGGTTGGGCTCGATTTCAAAATTATGCTTAAGACAGTTAAGGTGATGGTGAAGAAAGAAGGAATTAATGCCCCTGATCAAACTGTAGGCGCCAGTCGTTTTTCAAGTAACCCAGCACAAGAATCTAAATCAGCATCTCATCAGTAAGTTTTTTATTTTCGGTATTGTAGTGAATTATTATGATCAAAAAAGCGATTCTCCCTGTTGCAGGCTTAGGTACACGTTTTTTACCCGCAAGTAAGTCGATTCCTAAAGAAATGGTGACAGTGGTTGACCGTCCAGCCATTGAATATGTGGTACGTGAAGCTGTTGCAGCAGGTATTGAACAAATTATTTTGGTGACACATTCATCAAAAGCTTCTATTGAAAATTATTTTGATCGTAACTTTGAACTTGAAACGACCTTAGAACATAAAAAGAAATTTGATTTACTCAAAGAAATTACTGAAATTTTACCTTCACATATTCAAGTGATTAGTGTTCGTCAGCCGCAACCTTTGGGTTTAGGCCATGCGGTATTGTGTGCAAAAGCAGTGGTGGGTGATGATGATTTTGCTGTTCTTCTCCCCGATGTTTTGGTTAAAGATGCAGACAGTAAAAATGATTTATTCTTGATGATGCAGCGCTTTGAACAATCTCAAGCTGCACAAATTATGGTTGAAGCTGTGCCAGATCACTTGGTTGATCAATATGGTATTGTTGATGTTGAACAATCACCCGCTGAAGGTGAAAGTGTTGTTATGCAGGGGATTGTAGAAAAGCCAGCTATTGACACAGCACCTTCGAATCTTTCAGTGGTTGGACGTTATGTTTTGCCAGCAAAAATCATGCAACTTTTAGAACAAACACCTAAAGGTGCAGGCAATGAAATTCAACTCACCGATGCAATTGCAATGTTACAGCAAACGGAAGCGGTTGAAGCGTACCGAATGAAAGGTCAAACTTTTGACTGTGGCAGTAAAATTGGTTATCTCAAAGCGGTGTTACACTATGGTGTTGAACATGTAACATTAGGCGCTGATTTTAAACAGCTGATTAAAGAATTAGACATTTAAGGTTCGTCAATTATGAAAATTGCGGTATTCGGTGCAACTTTACAAGCAGCCGTAATGAGTGCCTTATCTGCAGAAATGGGACACTTTGTTTCTTGGTGTCCCGCATCGGATTTAACGCATTTTGAGCTACGACAGTTAAATTTTGATTCAGAGCTAACACATGCGATAGAAGTACAGCTGAGTCAAAAATTTTTACAGATCACAGATCAAGCTATTCTTGAAAAAGACTTTGACGTTTATTTATTTGCATTTAATCCTTCAAATTTTGACGATGCAATCGCGTTTGCTGAGAATTTAAGCCAAAAAGCCATTATTCATCCCAAGCTCATGATTAATGGTTCTACTTTTGGCTTCAATGGGACATCAAAACTTCAGCAGCTTTTACCTAAAGATGCGTGGGTCTATCTACCTGATATTATACAGGATGGTCGCTCGATAGAGAGTTTGACTCAGGCGAAATCGATTGTCGTTGGTTTTGATCAAGATCAGTTTGCAAAAATGCAGATTACAGAACTTCTACGTCCGTTCTTTCCACGGGAAGAACAACTTATTTTTATGCCCATTTTGGATGCTGAATTCACTAAACTCAGTATTTCCGGCATGTTGGCAACACGCATTAGCTTTATGAATGATTTGGCTCTGGTTGCTGAAAAGTTGAATATTGATATTGAAAATGTACGCAAAGGTCTCAGTGCGGATAATCGTATTGGATCCAGTTATTTATATGCGGGTGTTGGTTTTGGTGGTGAAAATTTCTCCCGTGATATTCTGACTTTATCGCAAACTATTTTTGATTCAGGAAATCATAGTCGACTCTTACAACAAGTTTGGGATATTAACGAACAGCAAAAAGAAGTCCTTTTTCGAAAATTTTGGAATTATTATCATGCTGAACTTCAGGGCAAAACGGTTGCCATTTGGGGTGCAGCATTTAAAGCGAAATCTTCAAGTGTAGTGAATTCACCCATTCATAGCATGCTGCATGCATTTTGGGCACAGGGCGTGACAGTTAAGCTGCACGATCCGAAAGCATTAAAAGAAATTGAACGTATTTATGGGCAGCGAGATGATTTAGTTTTGTGTGATGACCAATATGAAGCGGTACGTGGCGCTGATGCACTCTGTTTGATTACCGCATGGAAACAATATTGGAGCCCAGATTACAAATATTTAAAACAGTTAATGCAACATCCTTTTATTTTAGATGGTCGTAATGTCTATGATCCATCTTATGTGAAAGCGCAAGGATTTGCATATGAAGGGGTGGGGCGTTCATGAATAGTATTGAAAAGCTTCCCTTGCATGATACGGATCTGATTCAGGAAAAACTAAAAAGTTTTGCCCAGCAAGAGCAAGAGATTAATTTAAATTATTTATTTCAAAAAAATAAAAAACGTTTTGATGAATACTCGGTTCATACGGGTCAGTTATGTTTTGATTATAGTAAGCACCGTGTTGATGAGCGTATTATTCATGAGCTTATTGGTTATGCAGAATCGCAACATTTGAGCAGCTGGATTCAGCGCTTATTTTCTTTAGAAAAAATTAATTACACTGAAAATCGTGCAGCGATGCATTGGGCTTTGCGTTTGCCGAAGCAAAATAGTGCACATGCAGATTTGGCAGAGCTGGTACATAGCCAGCTTGATCGTATGTATCAGTTGGTCGAGAAAATTCATCAGGGTCAGTATCGGGGGGCTACAGGTGAGGTCATTCATGATGTGGTCAATATTGGTGTGGGTGGATCAGATCTCGGTCCTTTAATGGTGTCTCAAGCGCTGACTGATTTTAAAGTTCAAACTGCTCAAAAATTAAAAGTTCATTTTGTATCCACTATGGATGGCAGCCAACTTTCAGATCTTTTACATCAGTTTCGCCCAGAAACGACCTTGTTTATTATTTCATCCAAGTCTTTTGGCACCATTGATACGCTTTCTAATGCACAAACGGCAAGATGCTGGCTTGAGCAATCTTTAGGGACGTCGAAATCAGTTCTAAAATGTCACTTTGTCGGTGTTTCAACCAAGCCCGAGAAGATGACCGAGTGGGGAATTAGTGCTGAGAATCAATTCTTACTGTGGGATTGGGTCGGTGGGCGCTATTCACTGTGGTCGTGTATTGGTTTACCTATTGCGTTAACTATTGGTGTTCAGGGCTTTCAGCAATTTTTGGCTGGTGCTTATGAAATGGATCAGCATTTTCAGAACACACCACTTGAACAAAATATTCCTGTGTTAATGGGGTTATTAGGAATATGGAATAATAACTTCCTGAATATTCAAACCCATGCGGTACTTCCTTATGATGGGCGGTTAAAATATTTTGCGGCTTATTTACAACAATTGGAAATGGAGTCGAATGGTAAATCCATTCAGCGTTCTGGTGAAAAAGTCGTATTAGATACGTGCCCAATTTTATGGGGTGAAGTTGGACCAAATGCGCAACATGCTTTTTATCAGTTATTGCATCAAGGTACACATGCTGTGAGTTGTGACTTTATTGCACCGGTGAAACGCTATAATGCCAATCAATTTACCTATGTTGAAAATGCAGAGGCTTTAATTGAACAACACCATTTAGCCCTCTCGAATTGCTTGGCGCAATCACGTCTATTGGCCTTTGGCAATCATGTTCTAGATCTGGAAGAAGTAGAAAGTTCACCCAAATATAAACAATATGCAGGCAACCAACCGACCACAACAATTCTGTTAAAAGAGTTGAATCCACGCAGTTTAGGTATGCTCATTGCGATGTATGAGCACAAGGTATTTGTGCAATCCGTGATGTGGAATATTAATCCATTTGACCAATGGGGCGTAGAAAAGGGTAAAGAAATTGCCAATCAACTGTTACCGATTCTCAATCAAGAGCAAGCTGATGTTTCCGATCTTGATTCTTCAACGCAAGGTTTATTAAGAATTTTACTGGGAAAAGCAGATGGCTAAAATTTTAGTGACGGGTGGCGCAGGTTATATCGGCTCACATACCTGTGTTGAACTGTTAAATTCAGGGCATGAGGTTGTTGTGCTGGATAATTTATCTAATAGTTCAGCAGAGTCTTTAAACCGTGTGCAAGCACTGACAGGAAAATCTTTAGCCTTTGTTGAAGGTGATATTCGAGATGCACAAACTTTGGATTCCGTCTTTGCGGGACATCAAATTGATGCCGTCATTCATTTTGCGGGTTTAAAAGCTGTAGGTGAAAGTCAACAGATTCCACTGAAGTATTTTGACAATAATATTGCCGGTTCAATTTGCTTAGTACAAGCGATGGAGCGCGCAAACGTATTTAATTTAGTCTTTAGCTCATCGGCAACGGTCTATGATGAAGCCAATATATCACCGCTGAATGAAGATATGCCAACAGGCATACCGAACAATAATTATGGTTATACCAAACTGATTGTCGAGCAATTATTACAAAAGCTGTGCATTGCAGATGAGCGTTGGTCGATTGCATTATTGCGTTATTTTAATCCCGTTGGTGCGCATAAAAGTGGTCGCATTGGTGAAGACCCGCAAGGCATTCCGAATAATTTGATGCCCTATGTGACTCAGGTTGCGGTCGGTCGTCGAGAAAAATTGGCTATTTTTGGCAATGATTACGATACGGTGGATGGGACGGGTGTGCGTGATTATATTCATGTGGTCGATTTAGCCACTGCGCATTTATGTGCGTTGAATAATCGTTTAAATGCTCAAGGTTGTCGTGCATGGAATATTGGTACAGGCAATGGTTCATCAGTTTTACAAGTTAAAAATACCTTTGAACAGGTCACTGGTGTAGCGGTTGCTTTTGAGTTTGTAGCGCGTCGCGCAGGTGATGTGGCAACATCATTTGCCGACAATGCGCGTGCTGTAGCAGAATTGGACTGGCAGCCGCAATATGATCTAGAAGATATGTTGGCAGACAGTTGGAATTGGCAAAAACAAAACCCAACCGGGTATAAAAATTAATTTATTTTAAAGTCAAACATGGGAGCATTGTGCTCCCATTTTTTATTCAAGCTTAGCTCTGAATTAACGCAGTGAGTTCATCTACATAATCTTGCATCGGTTTAGGATTGTGATCTAAACGACTTTCAATATTCAAACGCAGTAAAGGTTCAGTATTAGACGCACGGACATTAAAACGCCATGCGCCAAAGTTAAGACTGACCCCATCTGTTTGATCTATTTCAGGGTTTTGATCGGCATAATAATCAAAAATCTTTTGAATGGTTTGGGCTGTATTGGCAACTTTAAAATTGATTTCACCACTACACGGGAATTTAGTAATCATGTTTTCTACCAAGGTAGAAAGCGATTGTTTGGTTTCAGATAACACGCCAATGACCAATAACCAAGGAATCATGCCACTATCGCAATAAGCAAAATCACGAAAATAGTGGTGCGCACTCATTTCACCGCCATAAACCGCATTGTGTTCACGCATCTTCTCTTTAATATATGAATGCCCAGATTGCGATTGCACAGCAATACCTTGCAGTTCATCCACAATGGCTAAAGTATTCCAAACCAAGCGTGGATCATGCACGATTTTTTCGCCCGACTGCTTCAGTAAGAAGGCTTGGGCCAGTAGACCAACAATATAGTAGCCTTCAATAAATTGACCTTTTTCATCAAACAGGAAGCAACGGTCAAAGTCGCCATCCCAAGCAATGCCCATATCGGCTTGATGCATGATCACTGCTTCAGAAGTGCTGGCACGATTTTCCACTAAAATAGGGTTGGGAATACCATTGGGGAAAGTACCATCTGGCTGATGATTGATTTTGATAAATTCAACAGGGATATTCAGTTGCTTGAATTGTTCTTCAATCGCATCAATCACATGACCTGCTGCACCATTACCTGCATTGACCACCAGCTTTAAAGGACTGATTTTTTCAGGCGCAATATAGGTCATCAAATGTTCAATAAATTCAGGCAAAACATTATAATTTTGTACAGTACCTTTGTTCTCGACCTGTATAAAGTTACCAGATTCAGCCAATGCTTGAATTTCTTTTAAACCAGAATCGGCACCAATCGGTCGTGCATTTTCACGAACCAATTTCATCCCGTTATAATCCATTGGATTATGGCTCGCGGTAATTTCAATACCACCTTGTACATCCAAATGGAAGGCACCGAAATAGACTTCTTCTGTGCCTGTCATGCCTAAATCGAGGACATCAACACCTGCATCATTTAAACCACGGATGGTGGCTTGTTTTAATGCTTCACTGCTTAAGCGGATATCACAGCCAATCACCACTGTTTTCGGCTGGTAAATTTGACCATAAGCTCGACCGACCTTATAGGCAATGTCTTCATTTAGTTCTGTACCAAGTTTGCCACGAATATCATAGGCTTTAAAACAAGTGAGTTGGGTCATGACTTTTCTCATTTAAGACAGAAGAAAAAGGCCAGTTTAAACTGACCTTTTGATCCGAAGTTATTCTACAGTGACTGATTTTGCCAAGTTACGTGGCTGATCGACATCGGTGCCGCGTAATACCGCGACATGATAAGACAATAGCTGCACTGGAATACTGTAAACAATCGGTGCAAGAAGCGCACTTACATGGGGTACAAACACCACATGTTGGCGATCTTTTTCTTTAATGCCGCTATTCTCGTCAGCAAAAACAAACAGTTCACCACCACGGGCTTGAACTTCTTCCATATTCGATTTCAGCTTATCCAGCATGTCATCTTGCGGTGCAAGAATAACCACAGGCATATCATTATCGACCAGTGCAAGCGGCCCATGTTTGAGTTCGCCTGCTGCATAGCCTTCAGCATGAATATAAGAAATCTCTTTCAGCTTTAATGCACCTTCAAGCGCAATCGGGAATTCTGTGCCACGACCTAGGAATAGGCAATGTTGTTTTTCAACAAACAATTCAGACAAACGTAAAATATCTTTATTTTGCTGCAAGGTATCTAAAATAACTTTTGGCGTATGCCATAGATCAGTAATGATGGTCGTCATTTTTTCAACAGCAATACTTTGCTTCACTTGACCAATTTTTAAAACCAACAGCATTAGTGCGGCAAGTTGCGTGGTAAATGCTTTGGTTGAAGCCACCCCAATTTCAGGTCCAGCCAAAGTCAGTAAACTATGCTTGGTTTCACGCACCATTGAAGAGGTTGCCACATTACAAATGGTCATGGTGACAATGTCTAAATTTTTTGCCAGCGCACGTTTTTGCGTATCACGCAGTGCGGCTAAAGTATCGGCAGTTTCACCTGATTGAGAAATACAGATATACAGCGTGTGATTGACAATGACCGGTGTGCGATAGCGGAATTCACTGGCAATTTCCACCTGACAAGGTAAATCAATCAGTTGTTCAAACCAATATTTTGCAATCATGCCTGCATGGTAGCTGGTACCACAGGCAATGATTTGTATTTGTTGAATGCTTTTAAAGTCGGCAACCGCTTCGGCTAAGAAATCGTCACGTAATGCATTGCTATTGAGTGCTTGGGAAATAGTTTGTTGAATCGCTTCGGGCTGCTCATAAATTTCTTTGAGCATGTAATGTTTATATTCGCCTTTAGACACCGTACTCACGGTTGCATCTAATTCTTTCACAGGACGCTCAACCAATTGACCTTCAACAAAGACTTCAATGCTGCTACGGGTTAAGCGTGCGATATCACCTTCTTCGAGGTAAATAAAACGATTCGTGATCGGCAATAAAGCCAATTGGTCAGAGCTAATAAAGTTTTCGCCAATCCCCACACCAATTACCAGTGGCGAGCCTTCACGAACCGTGATCAATTCATCTGGATGATCGGTATGCACGATTCCGAGTGCATAAGCCCCTTTAAGTTGTGGAACCACTTGTTGCACAGCGGTTAAAAGACTAGACGTCGATTTTAGGGCATCATTGATTAAATGCGCGACAACTTCGGTATCTGTTTGCGAGGTGAAGACATAACCGAGGGACTCAAGATTATCTTTGAGCTCTTGATAGTTCTCAATGATACCGTTATGCACCACTGCAACTGTACCCGAAATATGCGGATGGGCATTATTTTCAGTCGGTTTGCCATGCGTTGCCCAACGTGTATGGGCAATGCCTAATGAACCTTCGATATTTGCTTCATTGACTGCGTGTTCTAAATTGACCACTTTACCGACACGACGTTCGCGTAAAACTTGGCCTTGATTAATCAGCGCAACACCTGCTGAATCATAGCCACGGTATTCAAGGCGTTTAAGACCTTCAATTAAAATATTGATAATATTACGTTCAGCAACGCCACCAACAATTCCGCACATATTTAAATCCTCTTATTTTTCCACTTTTTGGGGGCGTTGATAGTTTTCTTTGGCCACTTGTTTTGAACGCTCGAAAGCTAAACTATTTTCTGCAACATCACGGGTAATCACCGATCCAGCACCAACCGTTGCACCATTGCCAATATGGACTGGGGCAACCAGTGAGCTATTTGAACCGATAAAAGCGCAATCGCCAATAATGGTTTTAAACTTATTTGCACCATCGTAGTTACAGGTGATCGTACCTGCACCAATATTTGAACCTGCACCGACTTCAGCATCACCTAAATAAGTGAAGTGATTGGCTTTAGAACCTAGACCAATACTGGAGTTTTTCACTTCAACGAAGTTACCAATATGTACGTCATCGGCAAGTTTAGCGCCAGGGCGTAAACGTGAAAATGGTCCAATTTGGGCATTTTCACCGACAATTGCATTATCAAAAATGCTATAGGGTTGTACTTTGGTGCCTGCGGCAATTTTACTGTTTTTAATCACGCAACCTGCACCAATTTCGACATGATCACCAAATTCACAATCACCTTCAATGATCACGTTGATGTCAATACGAACATCTTGACCGACGCTTAAATGGCCACGTAAATCAAAACGTGCAGGGTCTATTAAATGTACGCCTTGCTGCATCAGTTTTTTGGCTTGGTTGTTTTGGAATTCACGTTCCAGCGTTGCCAGTTGCACGCGGTCGTTGACCCCTTCAACTTCAAAAGCCAATTCTGGTTCAACCGAAGCCACGCTTAAACCATCGGCAATCGCCATGGCAATAATATCGGTTAGGTAATATTCACCTTGCGCATTTTCATTGGACAGTTTGGGTAACCATTCATGCAATTTGGCATTGTTGACGCAGTAAATACCGGTATTAAACTCTTTAATTTTGCGTTGTTCATCGTTGGCATCTTTATGCTCAACAATGGCTTGAATTTCACCATTTTTACGTACAATACGACCATAACCTGTGGCATCATCAACTGTTAGGGTCACAATGCCAATCCCCGTTTCTGTAGAGGCTTGCAGTAATTTTTTTAAGGTAGCCTCGGTAATACACGGCACGTCACCCGAGAGGATCAGCGATACGCCGTCCGTAGGTAACACGGGCAAAGTCACTTTCACAGCATGACCTGTACCGAGTTGTTCAGCTTGTTCAACCCATTCTACATTTTCTTGCGAAAATACTTGTTGAACCAGATTTCCACCATGACCATAGATGGTAATAATATTTGCTGCATTGAGTTTTTTTGCAGTTTCAATCACATGTCCCAATAAAGGACGTCCTGCAAGAGGTTGTAATACTTTCGGTAAAGTTGAACGCATACGTGTTCCTTTACCTGCAGCAAGAATAATAACGTTAGTAGACATGTGCAATCCTACAAGTTTTAGCTTAAGCCAATCACAAAATATAAATAAATGCAGATGCACAGGGCAGCCCAAATGCCAGCGATAATATCATCCAGCATAATGCCGAAACCACCACCAACTTGACGATCAATCACGCTGATAGGCCAAGGTTTCCATACATCAAACAAACGAAATAAAGCAAATCCAATCAAGACCCAATACCAGTTCATGACCCCTAAATAAATGAGCGGTAAAAAGGTAATCGATTGTCCAGCAAACTCATCCCAAACAATACGCCCATCATCATGAACCCCCATCACTTTAGCAGTTTGCCCGCAAATATAGATGCCAACAACAGACATGACAATTATAGCCAATGTGGCGTTTAAAAACCCCAGTGCCAGCCAAATTGGAATAAACAGCAATGCGAAAGCAGAACCAAAGGTGCCCGGTGCTTTTGGCAGCAGTCCAGAACCAAATCCAACACCGCAAAACACGATACAGCGGTTGAACCAAGCCATGTTTTTAAAATTGATTGCGGGTTTATGCAAAGTGTTGGTATCCATGAAATTGTAATGGATAGTGTGCACCATCCAGCTCAAAAGTTAATCCCTTTTGTTTGGTAATTTGTCCAATAATCGTAATATTAATATCTAATTTTTGTTGCAAAAGTTTATCGTAATTTTGTGGGCTGATGGTAAAACATAATTCGTAATCATCGCCACCCGCTAAAGCGTGATGCCATTGTTTTTCTTGAGGTAAAATATGAAGTGCTTCACTTATTGGAAGTTTATCTAATTGAATTTGAGCACCGACATGAGATGCTTTGAGAATATGACCTAAATCTTGGGCTAAACCATCCGATACATCAATCATGCCTGAGGCTAAGCCTTTAAGCTGTTGTCCGAGTTGACAGCGCGGTGTCGGGTAATCCAAACGCTTTTGTAGTGCATGACCGAGATGCTGCAAAGCAAAAGCAGCATCACCAACGTGCCCACTGACACAAATATAGTCACCTATTTGCGCACCTGAACGTGTTACGGCTTGACCCGATTCAACCCAACCCAGTGCGGTCACTGAAAGAGTGAGGTGTGGACTTTGCGTGGTATCACCACCAATTAAACTGACGCCAAATTGATCGCAACAATCATATAAACCCTGACTAAAGCCTTTGAGCCAGTCATGATCAATTTGGGGTAAGCTCAAGGCCAGTAAAATGCTGTGCGGTTTGGCCCCCATTGCGGCAATATCGGATAAATTGACGGCAACAGATTTCCAGCCAATGGCATGCGGAATGGTGTCTAAAGGGAAATGTCGACCGGCAACCAAAGTATCGGCACAGATGACCAATTGTTGGTTGGGTGGGGGGGTGAGCAAGGCTGAGTCATCACCGACACCTAAGTCGACAGCATTTCGATTCTGTCGATTGAAATAAGTGTCAATGATGGAAAACTCAGCCATACAACAAATCTACTGAAAAATTAGTCGGCTTGTTGCTTTTCTGCTGCACGTAAGCTGGTTGCTAAACGGTCTAATACACCATTGATGTATTTATGGCTGTCAGCACCACCAAAGTGTTTAGCAAGCTCAATGGACTCATCTAGAACAACGCGATATGGAATTTCAAGATGATCTTTGAGTTCATATGCGCCTAGACGAAGTGCTGCCAGCTCAACACCATCTAAGGCATTAAGTTCACGGTCAAGCACAGGGATTAGGAGCGCATCCAATGCTTCATGATTGGCAACCACTTGAGTTAACAATTCATGATAATAGCCGAGATCCACTTTGTGCATGGCATTTTCCACACGCGTACGTGCTTCAATCTCATGGACGGGATTGTGGCTCATCTGCCATTCATAAATTCCTTGTACAGCAAAGCGACGTGCTTTACGTTTCGCTGCATAAGTAGCTTGAAGTGTTTGCGACATGCTTTAAATAGCCTTTAACAAGTTAACCATTTCAATTGCAGTAAGGGCAGCTTCGCCACCTTTATTACCTGCTTTTGTACCAGAGCGTTCAATCGCTTGTTCAATACTATCCGTAGTAAGTACACCGTTAATCACTGGTAAGCCAGTATCTAGACCAACAACGCCTAAACCTTTAGCGCATTCACCAGCAACAAAATCAAAGTGAGGTGTGCTGCCACGAATCACAGCACCCAGTGCAATGATCGCATCAAAACGATCTGAAGCGGCAAGTTTTTTTGCAACCACAGGAAGTTCCCATGCGCCCGGTGCATGAACAACGGTAATATTATCCTCTGATACACCATGACGTTTCAATGTATCAATTGCACCTTCTAATAGATGTTCGACCACAAAGCTATTAAAACGGCCCACTAAAATCGCGTAACGGCCTTCGCTCGCGAGATGTAACATACCTTCAATACGGCGAACTGCCATAGCAACCTCGATTATTTCTCTGTTGTTTGATTTGCGGTGATATATTCCACCACTTCTAAATTAAAGCCTGATAGTGCGTTAAAACGTAAAGGTGAGCTTAGTAGCTTCATCTTTTCAACGCCTAAATCACGTAAAATTTGTGCACCTACACCAATCGTTTGATATTGCTGAGAAAGTGCTGCATTTGATTTGCTTGGTTTTGGTGCTGTTAAGTTGCTTAAAGCAGGACCCAAATCTTGTAAATGGCGTTGACCAATCCACACCAAAACACCGCGATCACTGTTGGCAATCTCTTTTAGCGCTCGGTCTAAGTTCCATGCAGGTTCACCATCTTGTTTATTGAGTTTCAATAAATCACGAACTGGGCTAAAGCCATGGACACGAACCGTCGTCACGCCTTCTTTAGGCTGACCTTTCACTAAAGCCAAATGAATATCTGGATTACCCAATTCACGGTAACGATACAAATCAAAAGTGCCGTATTCAGTGTCTAGGGTTTGTTGATCAATACGTTCAACGGTTTGTTCATTGGTCATGCGGTAATGAATTAAATCCGCGATGGTGCCTATTTTTAAACCATGTTTTTCTGCGAAAACTTCAAGGTCTGGACGACGTGCCATAGTGCCGTCTTCATTAATGATTTCACAAATTACAGAGGCCGGTTCAAGTCCTGCAAGACGTGATAAGTCACAACCAGCTTCGGTATGACCTGCACGGTGCAGTACGCCACCGGGTTGTGCCATTAATGGGAAAATATGACCCGGCTGAACAATGTCAGCAGGTTTAGCATGAGCTGCAACAGCCGTTTGAATGGTGTGCGCACGTTCAGCAGGTGAAATACCTGTTGAAATACCTTCTGCTGCTTCAATAGAAAGTGTGAAATTCGTACCATGCTGTGCGCCGTTTGCATCGACCATAAGTGGAAGATTAAGTTGCTGACAACGGTCGCGACTCAGCGTTAAGCAAACTAAACCACGTGCATGCGTGATCATAAAGTTGATGTCTTCTGGACGGACATGTGTCGCAGCAATAACTAAATCACCTTCATTTTCACGATCTTCATCATCCATCAGGATGACCATTTTTCCTGCACGGATATCTGCTACGAGCTCTTCAACGGTATTGAGCGGCATCAATCTTCACCTTCTTTTTGTCTCAAACGACATTTTGCTTGTATTGATTGTTGCATAGTCTAACGTGTTTTGACGTCCTTTGCCTATGCTTATCAGTTTTCCCTCAACTGCCCATTGTTATACACAGTCGTAGAATGCTTGAAAAGAGGGCTTTATTTTAAAAGACCAGATTGTGACTAATCTTTAAACATTTGAAATGCATAAATAATGACAAGCTTATGCAAAATGATCAGGGTTTGTCCGATTTTGAGCTGTTTTTGTATCAAACGCAGCTTAAGCATACGCGCTACTTTGTGATGAGATCATTGTATTTACATTTGAGTCATTATTTGATCATTTCCCTTTCTCAATCCTGCTGATCCCTTCATATGATTTAGTCATTATTTATGTCGAAAAAGTGATTGAGTACTGCTCCCCGTAATGAGGTCATCTTATTTAAAATGTAAGAGCATTTTTTATTTACAGAGCCATGTATTGAGCATAAATAGAGCGTATTTAAGTCGCATGACAAGGTATTTATCCTAAGTATTTTGACTAAATTTTTCTTATTATTGGATATAAAAATAAAATATTTGGTAATTATAATTTTTAATTTTAGCTTTATTTTTTTATATTAACAATAAAAATCAATATCTTAATTTTAAAATCTATGAGTGTAAATTATTGTTAAAATCTGTTTTAAAACCCGACTGAAATGGTATGTTTTCTGTTAATAATTTTTATTTTAATAAAACTACATTTCTAGATAATAATTTTAAAAGAGGGTAGATGTATGAATGAAAATGTCTTAATTGATAAGATTTCTCATATAGAAAGCAACTTATCAGCAGATATAAAAAATATTAATCTTACGAACACTCCAACAGTTGTCAGGCTGAATTTGTCAAAAGATGATATTTTGGAGATACGAAAAGAATATGATAATGCTGTCATTGTTTTAAAAAATGGCGAAGTTATTACCTTAAATGGCTTTTTTAATGCTGATCATAGCTTGGTATTAAATTCGAATAATGAATTGCTTTGGGTTCGGTTTACAGATGAACAAGGTGTATTTTTAGATCATGTTGTTTATAGCAATTTAGAAGAAGTTGAGCTTTTATTATATTCTGAAGGTGTAGCGAATCCTTTGTTATGGGCAGCAATACCATTAGCTGCTGCCGGAATTTTGGCTTGGGCTGGCAACCACGATAACAATAATGATAATCCAACGAACAATACCACTCCACCAATCCTTGATACCACTCCGCCAATGATTGATGCGACTCAAAAAGATCAAGAAACGATTAATGTTAAATCAAATGAAGATGGCAAAGTGGTCATTAAAGATCAAAACGGCAATGTTATTGGTGAAGGCAATGTCATTAAAGATGGCAGTGTTGATATTGATTTAACACGACCATTAATTGATGGAGAAGAAGTCACTGTTGAAGTCACAGATGGCTCTGGTAATACAGGTACAGAAATTATTACTGTAGATATAACAGGTTCTATTGGGGAAACGGGACCTACTGGTGCCACAGGTGAAACGGGATCGACGGGCGAAACTGGTGAAACAGGCGCTACAGGTGAAACAGGCGCTACAGGCGGAACGGGATCGACGGGCGATACAGGCGCGACAGGTGGAACAGGCTCTACCGGTGCGACGGGTGATATTGGTGCAACTGGTTCTACTGGCGCTACAGGCGGGACAGGATCTACAGGCTCTACGGGTGCTACAGGTGGAACAGGCTCTACCGGTGCGACGGGTGAGATTGGTGCAACGGGTTCTACAGGCGCTACTGGAGCGGATGGAAAATCAGCGCTTGAACTGTTGATTGAAGCGGGTGAATTAACTGTAGGTTCCACAGTACAGGATCTAATCAAGTATCTGAAAGGTGTGGACGGTGCAGATGGCAAATCTGCTTTAGAGCTATTGATTGATGCGGGTGAATTGCCAGTAGGTTCGACAGTACAGGATCTAATCAAGTATCTAAAAGGCGCAGACGGTGCCGATGGTCAAGATGGCAAATCTGCTTTAGAACTGTTGATTGAAGCGGGTGAATTGCCAGTAGGTTCGACAGTACAGGATCTAATCAAGTATTTAAAAGGCGCGGACGGTGCCGATGGTCAAGATGGCAAATCTGCTTTAGAGCTATTGATTGATGCGGGTGAATTGCCAGTAGGTTCGACAGTACAGGATCTAATCAAGTATCTAAAAGGCGCGGACGGCGCTACAGGCGAAACTGGCGCTACAGGTGGAACAGGCTCTACCGGTGCGACGGGTGATATTGGCGCAACTGGTTCTACTGGTGTGACTGGCGCTACAGGCGGGACAGGATCTACCGGTGCGACGGGTAATATTGGCGCAACTGGTTCTACTGGTGTGACTGGAGCTACAGGCGGGACAGGATCTACAGGCTCTACCGGTGCGACTGGTGGTATTGGTGCAACTGGTTCTACTGGTGTGACTGGCGCTACAGGCGGAACATGATCTACAGGCTCTACGGGTGCCACAGGTGGAACGGGATCTACGGGTGCGACGGGTGATATTGGCGCAACTGGTTCTACAGGCTCTACGGGTGCCACAGGTGGAACGGGATCTACCGGTGCGACTGGTGATATTGGTGCAACTGGTTCTACAGGTGGAACAGGCTCTACCGGTGTGACTGGTGATATTGGCGCAACTGGTTCTACTGGTGTGACTGGCGCTACAGGCGGTACAGGATCTACCGGGGGGACGGGGG
>NZ_NEGM01000015.1:0-29006 GCF_002135275.1 Acinetobacter sp. ANC 4973 | reverse complement strand
CTGACTTTAAATATCATGATGATTACCCTCTGTTGGATATATCAAATGGTAACCCATATATGGACAATGCTTATATGGGAGGAAAAAAATTTTCTGCTCCAGTTTACAATTTAGAAGTAGAACATTTTCATACCTATTTTGTGGTTAAGGATGGTATTTGGGTTCATGACTATTCACTATGCCTAAGTGAATTATAAATAGTAAAAATGAATCAATTTAACATAATGGTGCTTATACGAAATTTTAAAAAAATATATTAAAAACAGCAACTTAAGACTAAATTTTTAATTTCGTATAAGGTGTATTATGTTAATTTTAGGAAATATAAAGAATGAATATGGATTACAATTTATGCAAAGGTACATCAATTAAAGCCCATACACAGTCTTTATATTCATTTAAAGCCATTAAATCCTGAATATGGGGTGTATCAAAAAATACAGATTCACCATCTTCTAATAAAATTTCAATATGAGTTGTCGCTGCTTCAACTGCATTGACAATAGCTTCCTCAAGGGAATTCCCCATTGAATTACATCCAGGTAATGATGGAAATAAAACAGAATAAGGAAGACCATCTGAAAAATTAATAGCTATCGGCAATAGCATTCATTACTCCTGATGCTTTGTAAGACATAATTTTTTTCAGTTTTTTAGGAAAAAAATCACTTTCTGAGAGTTGAGCCATTTTCATAATATTATGCAAGGTTGCTAGCTTTAAGTCTTCTGTTCCATGGTATGGAACAGTCACTAAGCCTGATATTATCTCATGTTTAAAATGGTAATGGCTACCAACAATTCTTCGGAGGTACCATCCTTTATCTTGTAAGACTTTCATAACTTTATAAGGTTTCATACTTCCTCCTTAGAGATGCCATTAAAAATGGACATCTCTACCAAATAACCACATAGCTAGAATTGTTGAAAACATAAATATGCTCCTAACGATTTTTAATCTCATCTACAATAATTTTTGCTACTTCTGTCACAACAACAACAAGTACAGTTTTCAATAAAGTTTCCATAAATCACCTCTATAATAAAAATTAGAATTGCTCAGTACTTACATACCAAATATATTTAATATTTATAGTGAATCTATAATTCCCCCAATAGGGAACAGCAGACACTGATGGATTCCAATCCACTACCTTTGGAATCACCAAATCATCTTCAGAAATGTTTAATACATATTCTGCTGGAAATGGATTCACTAAATGACTTGGTTGAATTGTTACCATATTTCCATTAATGCTTGTAATGTAAGCACATATCCACTCCCGGTATGTAGAGTCCTTATCAAGAGTACTCACTACATATACCCTAGTCTTTGAACTAAAGTTTTTGAGATCCTCTTCCGCAAAGGTTTTTTCCTTTTTCTCCAAAAAGTATCTTCTTGTTTGCCAATTGAAAGAAGCATTCATATATGCATTGACACTTTCTTCAAGTATCTGTGAACGCGACATATTTAATACTTCACCAAACTTTTCGATTCTTAATAACGTATCAATCCTTAGATTACCTTTGAACTGCTTCTGTTCTGACTTGTTTTCATGTATGTCGACAGGTTCAAGATTAATCGGGGTGTTACCACTTATGGTACTCATAATAAACTCCTTGGTACCAAGATTGGTACCAATTAAATTTAGTATAAAAATCCCCCTCTGTCAACGATTCTTTTTTAGATTTTTAATTACCCTATAGAGACCTTGAGGAAATGAAAATATTTGAGGTTAATAATTTAAATACTTAGAAAAATTCTGCATTTAACATAATGGGCGTTATGCGAAATTTACAAATTTTGTAGGTGAATCTAAAGGGGAAATACTTGCTTTATGTATTCGATCGAATACAATTAAGTAAGAATAGAAGGAAGCCTCATGATTGAAATTAAACGTCTACCTGAATTTGATGAATGGTTAGATGGCATTAAAGACAATATGACCCGTATTCGCTTGAACCGTAGATTAGATAAGGTTCAGCGTGGAAATTGGGGAGACATTAAACCTCTCCAAGAAGGTGTC
Organism: Acinetobacter sp. ANC 4973; assembly: GCF_002135275.1. NCBI lineage: Bacteria > Pseudomonadati > Pseudomonadota > Gammaproteobacteria > Moraxellales > Moraxellaceae > Acinetobacter > Acinetobacter sp. ANC 4973. The sequence goes on along the minus strand of NZ_NEGM01000015.1, from coordinate 26,982 downwards.
TGGGAAATGAGAGAGTTCTTCGGTTCAGGTTGGAGAATGTACTATATCCAACATGGTGATGTTGTGATTGTGATGCTAGGTGGTGGTGATAAATCTACACAGCAAGATGATATCAAGCGAGCAGTCAAATTATCTAAAACATTGGAGGATTAAAAATGGTTAAAGTCGCTGATTTACCAAGTTTTGATATGGCTGAATCACTCAAAACTGAAGAAGATATTGTGATGTATCTCAATATGGTTCTTGAAGAAAATGATCCTGCTGAGTTAGCTCATGCACTTGGTGTAATTGCCAAAGCAAGAGGAATGACTCAAATTGCTAAAGAGGCCGGTATTGGACGTGAAGCTCTTTATAAAGCACTTCGTCATGACTCTGCACCTCGTTTTGATACGATCAATCGTGTAGTGAACGCTTTAGGTTTAAAACTTACAGTGCAACATGCTTAAAATTTAAAAAAAATTAATGAAAAAGGGAGCTTACAGCTCCCTTTTCTGATTTCGTATAAGGTGTATTATGTTAATTTTAGGAAATTTAATTAATAATTTTCTCTAAAAAAACAAAATTTAGGAGTTTATAATTATGGTAGCTCATGAACTTGAACAAGTAATCAATAGCTTATCCAAAGAAATTCAAATTAATCATTTTAATAATGTCGAAAAAATTGATGCAAAACTTGCTGAAATTATGGCTTTTAATGATTGTTCAGTTATTAGCCCACTTGTGCGATTAATCGAAGATAATGCTCAATATGATGAAGCTGTATTTTCAATTATTCATAGCATAGAATCATTTAAAAATGATGTATATATAATTGAAATTATTAATGAATTTCCATATATGGTAAAGAAAGCACCTAACTGGGCTACTATTTTGCTTATAAGAATACTAAATAGTAAGACTGCAAGAGAATGCATGATTGATAAAGTTTCTTTAACTACTCCAGCAATAAAAAACTCAATTTTATTTCTTTTACAGCGTATCAATGCGGAAAAACCTAATTTTTTTGAAAAAACAGCTTCTTTAATGAAAGTAATAAATCCCACTTAACATAATGGCGCTTATACGAAACGCAAAATAAATAGTGTTATATTTCAAAAAGTTATGCTATAAAAAATTGGGACGCAAACCCTCAAAAGCTGATTTGGAAACAAATCGGCTTTTTTTTAATCACAAATGATATATTTCGCCAATAAAAACGATCACTTATTAATCAAATTAAAACTTTTCTCAATGTTAGCAGCCTTCTCATGGCATAAATTATCCCCAATTTCTGCGGATAAAAAGTGCATGGTTTTTAGCCAGCTTTGTATGCATTTGCTCACAACAATTCCCGCCCTTTGCAGCTATACGACTTCGCTGAAATTTCCTATCATGGGGACATAGAGAGCAGGATGCTCCAACAATAACAATAATACGCAGTACAAGGATCGTCAGATACGACAGGAGTCATATCTAAGCACCCAATACGTAAAAAAGCCCAACAGGATGTTGGGCTTTTTTATTGTCTGTACTTTTTAGATCAGGCTTGGATGTGCATCTAGAATGCGAATTAAAGTTGCTGCTGGACCAGTGGGGTAACGTCGCCCTTGTTCCCAGTTTTGTAGCGTTCTCGCACTGATATGCAAACGCGCTGCAAATTCCATTTGGCTTAAGCCTGTTTTTTCACGCACTTCTTTAATATCAGGTAATTCAAGCTCGGTAACTCGGCTTGCTTGGATCTCTTTGCGCTTAATCGCGCCTGCTTCTTTAATCGAAGAAACCAGATCATCAAATAAATTGTTATCCATGAAGTTGCTCCTTCACGAGTTGACGAAGAATGGCTGTTTCCTTATCTGTCAGGGTATCTTTTACGGATTTTGGATAAGCCAATAAGAAAAAGATTTGGTGATCTTCATTAACCCAGTAATAGATCACACGGATACCGCCACTTTTACCTTTGTTACCTTGAGCACAACGTACTTTACGTATCCCACCACCATTTTTTACCACATCACCTTTATCAGGCTGTACCAAAAGATCTTGCTGTAACTGACGATATTCTTCATCAGACACAAGCTCTTTAATTTGTTTGGTAAAAATACTGGTTTCAATGAATAACATGAATTAAATACGTCAATGGCGTATAAGGATTTTAGCAGTTCTGGAACTAAAAAACGAGAGCTTTAGGCTCTCGTTTCGCATAATCCGTATTATGTTAATTTTAGAAATATTAATTAATTAACCTATGCCCAAGTTAAAGCTAGCTTTGTTCCTAAGATATTTTCTAACTCTTGCATTATTTTAAGATAAGGTGAATTTCCACGAACTAGCCCTTTTTTTATTTATCAAAGCAATTATCATTGTGTACCCATATAGCATGTTCACCAATAAAGTAGGTATGATTGTCTTCTATCTCTAAATTATATACAGGCACTTTTAATTTTTGAAGATTGAGACGATTAGAGTAAATGTAATCAATAATTTCTTCATGAATATCTGGATTAAATTTTACAATTTGTGTGTCTAAGATGTGATATTCATTTGAAGATACATATTTATTATAGTTAATAAAATAATATTTATCTTTAGAAAATAGAATTTCTATATCAAGCTCTCGTTCATTACCTAAGTTTATAGAAAAACAACCACCTATTAATAAATCATTATCTAAATCTGCCTGATATACAGCATCAATAGCTAAAACTCTAAGATTATCTTCATTATCAATATTTGATAAGAGTGTGCCAACTTCAATCTTGGAAGTAGGTATCCAATCTTTTAATGACTCATCCCAAATTGGGTGATTTGGTGTCATAAACTCTATATAAATAGGTGCAAATATATCATCATATTCACTGTCACGCTGACAACTTAACCGTATTAATTCATCTTCTCCCGAGCAAAAAGCTCTCAGCACTCTCTTATATTCAGTTGAAGCATCTATTCCATCCCACTCAGCACGAGATAAAACCATATCGCCAACTTTAACGTCCTGAATAGGCACTAATCCTTTATCTGTATGTACTAGTGTCCCAGCTGGAAAACATTGAACATGTTTGTTCTTAATATCGAATGCCTCATCAATAAGTTTGTGATTCATCTTTTCACCACTATATCCTTATTTTGCTAATTCACTTTCTTTAGATAATCCCATTAGGAACTATAATCGTAGCATTTATACAAGCTCAGATTACGATTTATACCACTTCAATACACTTACTAATCTATTTTTTATTTAACATAAAATCTCTTATACGAAGTCAAAAATGGGAGCCTATCGCTCCCATTCTTTATTAATGATTTTTTAAATCTTTTAACATTGCTTCACGCAAAATTTTATTCATTCGTGTCTGATAACCTTTTCCTTGTTCTTTTAACCATGCGAGTACATCAGCATCAAGGCGAACAGACGTTTGTTGCTTCACTGGACGATAAAATTGCCCATGACGAACAGCATTGCTCCAGTCTGTAATTTCAGGAATATCAGATAAGTCTAGTTGATCATCTGGTACAGTTCCCTTAGCAAGCAAGCGTTTAATTTCAGCATCTTGCTTATCACTGAAATTTTCATTCAGTTCTTTGCGTGTGTATCTAACCATGCTCATATTGATTGCGCTCCGCTTTGGTTACTTCCCTTGCACTAATGATTCGTATGATTTCACAGTCATCTTCATCAAAGATGGTATGAGCAACTAATAACATCAGTACACCTTTGACCATACCAATGGTTTGCCAACGTTCCTCACCATTAGTATGTCTATCTTGGATGGAGATCCTTAAAGGATCATCAAAAATGAGGCTTGCCATTTCAAAAGATACATCGTGTTTTTTCTGATTCTTTTGGTTCTTTGCCTCATCCCATTCGAAATACAGTTCCATAAAAAACATTCAAATTTGTATATACAATAATGTATCACATATTTGTATCACTCAAGTTAAAAAGCGTAAATAGTGGTCAATTTTATTGGCGGAATATATCAGAATTGGTTTAAAAAAAGCCGACTTGTTTCCAAGTCGGCTTTTTAGGTTTTGCGCCCAATTTTTTATAGCATAAATTCTTGAAATTTAATACTATTTTTTTTTGCGTTTCGTATAAGCTCTATTATGTTAAATGGAATGCTATAGCTTTAAGTGTATATTGCATTTTCTAATTTTTAGGGGACGATTTTGATGAAATTTGAATTCTATATTGATGAGTCTGGTAATACAGGGGATATCTTTTGTAATGATTTTTATGCAAAGTTATCAAATCAGCCACATTATGTTTCTGTAGCTATAGGCATAGATTCAGAAAGAAAAGAGAAACTAGAAGCAAGCCTTAAAGAACTTTTTTCAAAGTATACTAAGACTGGGAAAGAAATAAAATGTAGGGATTTTTATAAAAAAAGACCTGCTTTAATTAAAGAAAGTATTGATTTTATTGTAAAAAACAATCTCCCATTTTTTATAGATACAGTAGATAAAAAGTATTGTATTAATACAACTATGTGTAATCATTATTTATTTAACCCTTGTTCTCTTAAAGAGTTCGATAAGGAACAACATCAAAAGGTTGCAGATCTTTTAACCAAATATATGGATGAAAATTATTACCAAAATTTTAATAATTTTTTGTTAGAACCAAATGACTCTAATCTAATAGAGCTATTCCAACTCTTTAAAGATGCAATGAATAGAAATATTAAGGGGTTATTAAATAAGAATTATTTAACAAAACAATTAGAAAAAAATAAAAATTTGTATTTATCTTTAAAAGATAAATACAGTGAAAAATCTTTAGGTTGGTTTACTCCTATTCCTGACTACACAAAGAATGGTAATAAAATTATTCTTTTACCTAATTTATCAACATTAGCTCACCTAGTAGCAAGAGTGAATTATTTTTATGATCTGAAAAATGTTCAATTCATTCATGACACACAAAATGATTTTGATGATATATATTCTCAATTAATAACATCTTTATCTGATAAAAATAAATTTGATGTGATGGAAACACCTTATGCTAACTTTTACACAGATACAATTTCTGATGTAAGCTATTGTAATTCAAAGGATTCTGTTTTCATTCAGCTAGCGGATATACTTTCTGGCTTCATCTCTAGATATTATAAAAGCTTGTTTTCAAACCCTAAGGAGATAGAAAAAATTTATGATGATATTTTTTGCCAAATATGGTCGAAAAGTTTAGATAGAACTGGTTTTGGTATTCATATGACAATAGGAATATCTTCAAGAAAATTAATTGAAAATAGATTTAACACTTGTAAAAATAAATAGTTACTTTAATATTCTACATGTCCAGTTAGGATTGCTATCTAACCAACGCAACTGGATTTAAAAATGAAATTAGATAGCAATAGTCTGGGTGTTGCGTACCTAACTCATCATGAGACCCGCAGCAGTTTTTTAGAGGAAGTGATTATGTCACAACTGAAGAAAACAAACTCAGCGGGTTTAGTTCTTGGGTTTCCAGCGGTATTTAATATACTTGTCGGTTATTTTGATCCAAGTTTAGCGTACTTGTTGACTTTGATCTTTATCGTTAGCTTGTGTGTTGTTCAAAACTAAGCTGACGGCCACTCAAAAGGTGGCTCTTTTTATTCTTAATGATTAAGTTTCCCTAAAATTAACATAATACACCTTATACGAAATCGAAAAAGGGAGCTTTAAGCTCCCTTTTTTACTAATTTTTTTCAATTTTTAGGTGTCAATCTAGGCTTCAATAAATTAAGCACCTAAACGCATTAATTTTTCTTGAATCGCATCGCTTACAAAAGCATTAAGAGAATTATCACTTGATGCTAAAACAGCTTTACGGTGTAACTCAGGACTAATACGGACATTAAATGTGCCTTTGAATGGCTGATCGGGTTTTTTACCTAATTCAGCACAAGACTCTAAATATCCATCGACAGATTCCTGAAAAGCTTGTTCAAGAGCTTTTAATGTTTCTGCTTCATAGATGATGAGATCACGGATAAATGCAAGCTTTCCAAATAACTCACCTGTTTCAAGATCAGGTTCAATTGTACCTAGATAGCCTTTGTATTTTAAATAGCTCATAAAAATCCCTCCTGCTTGAGTGCCTGTTTTACAGCTTTTAAAGCCCCACCTTTGATTTCATTTTCAGGGTGTGGCCTGTGCAGTAAAATCATGTGTTCAGTTTTCATATTAAAAAAACGGACACGAGAGCCTGCCATTTCAAATTTTTCATAGCCGAGCTGATTCAATAAAACGACTAAATCTTTATACGGAAATGTATTTTTTGAATTTCCAAATTTTTCCAGTAACTTTTCCGTTTTACCCATACTTTAGCCCTACTGCTGTTGCAACTAAGTATAGTTGCTTTTAAATAAGGATTGCAACTATATTTAGTTGCAATTTCGTATAACGACCATTATGTTAAATAGATATATTAATGGGGGCTAAATTTATAGCCAAAATGATTGAGACATATCTTAATTCTGTTAAGTGAATAGTCCATACATCCTTTATGAGTACACTTATTTTTTGAAAATCCTTTATGAGCTAAAACAACTAAGAATTGCTTAATGCTGTTTATTTTATTCTGGCTTAATACTTGGTTGATATCAGAAATTTTAATTCCAAAAATAGGGTATGTTGGTGTGTCTGGATAACATTCAAAATACCATGGTTGCTGACACTCAGCACAAACATAATAAAAATTACCATAATCAAATTCTGGTTGTGCTTCCTTACATGGAGTATCTTCAATTATGTATTGAGGAAACTTATCTTTCATATCGTAGTTATGGCTGAAAATATCTGAAAAGCTAGTAGGACATACAAAAAAATCACCTACAGATTGGCATTCACACATAGTTTTAGTTCTTTAAAGTTTCTCTAAAATTAACATAATACACCTTATACGAAATTAAAAATTTAGTCTTAAGTTGCTATTTTTAATATATTTTTTTAAAATTTCGTATAAGCACCATTATGTTAAATTGATTCATTTTTACTATTTATAATTCACTTAGGCATAGTGAATAGTCATGAACCCAAATACCATCCTTAACCACAAAATAGGTATGAAAATGTTCTACTTCTAAATTGTAAACTGGAGCAGAAAAATTTTTTCCTCCCATATAAGCATTGTCCATATATGGGTTACCATTTGATATATCCAACAGAGGGTAATCATCATGATATTTAAAGTCAGAATAGTTAGCTCCTAGATCACTTATATTAATAGTTTCTAGTACACTTTCATTTAGCTTAAGAATACTCTGTCCTATTTCATATCCTGCATTAAAATCACTATCACATTTACCAAATAACCTACCATCAAGCATTTGATGTTCAAAGACTTCTGTGGGACCTATAACATATGCTAGATCATCACGTTTAATAAATGAAAGCTTATCACCATCTAATAGCTCAATTGCAGGTATCCACTCATTCTTATCTTCAAGCCAAACTGGGTGATGATCTGTCATATATGTAATGTTAATTAAATCAGGATTCGATTCCCTTATATATGGTATTTGAACAAGGGTATCACTACCTGAACAAAATGCTCTAGCAACTCGCTTATATTCTATTGGTGCATCTTTCCCACCCCATTCAGGACGAGATAAAATTATATTCCCTACTTTAATGTCCTGAATTGGAACTAAGCCTTTATTCGTATGCACTAAAGTCCCCGCTGGAAAACCTGCACTTATCTTATGATGTAAGATCATTAATTTCTCTTTTAACACTTTATATTTTTTAATTTAATAATTAGTTAGTTCATCTAAAATTAACATAATACACCTTATACCAAGTCAAAAAATGAGAGCTAAACTCCCATTTTTAAGTAATTTTTTTGATAATCTATCAATGAAAAAAGTGGATATTCCATCTGGGGAATTAACGGTATGAATTTATTAAAAGTTCTATCAAATATAGAAGAGTATTCTGATGAAGAAACGATTTATGCGGTAAAACCTTGGACTGTGACTTCAGATGCTATCGTTATGGTTGAACCAAATGATGGTGCACTCGAATTTACAGTGGATAGGCGAGTATATAGCTACTTTTTAGAGACCTTTTTAATTAAAGAGTTTTTAAGTGATTTATCTGAAAAGAATGGATTGCCTCTGGAAGGGAGAACTCTTCGTATTATTCAGTATGCTTCGAATGATGCTTAATTGTTTAAAAATGCGTTAATACACCTGAATAGCCACCTATTTTGTAAACACTTGATAGTTTTTCTTGGACTGCCACCATTCTAAAATTAACATAATACACCTTATGCGAAATGCAGCTGTTATCCTAAATAGCTACCTTATGAAAACTGAAATTTTGGCTTTTAGGTAGCTATCATGTGTGTTGAGACTGTAAAAGGTAGGTATTGTGTGTGTCGAAGGGTAAAAATCAACGTTTAAGGTAGCTATCGTGTGTGTCCAAACCAACATATTTATTTAATATCAATAACTTAATATTTTTAAGTTTTTTTATACCATTTTTTGGACAATAAACTCTAAGAAACCACTAAATATAAAAACATGTTTATATCAACAACTTAAAATAAATAAAATTTATTCAAATCTGAATTTTTACATCAAAATAGACACTTTCTCGGCACACACAATACCTACCTAAAATCTAGAAAATCGAGTTTAACAAAGAGTCTTACATCTCTATCAATGACTCCATTGCTGCGATGTATGCAGGATTCTTAAAACACGAACGGTATTTGCTACGTCATACACCACCACATAATGTGGATGAACAACTAACTCTCTCGTTCCTTTAACCAGACCAGAACGCCCCATCAGGCTGCTGTGAGAAAGCAAATCTATCTTTTCTTGAATCAAATCATGTAATTCAATTGCAGCAACTAAATTACGCTCGGCAATATAATCAACAATTCGTTCTAGATCCTCTAATGCCGTCGGTGTCCAACACACATTCATGATTGAGCTGCCAATTTAGCGAGCAGGCTTGCACGTTTTGCTTCAAAACGAGATTTGACTTCCTCTTGCGGAACCAATTGCCCTGCATTGGCTTCATCTAGACCAATTTCAACTTGCTTCTGGAACCACGCATCATAGGATGCCGCTTCTTGCTGTTGCTTCACAAAATCGCGCATGAAATCACGCAGTAATTGCGCTCCACTACGGTCTATATCTTTCGCAAAACTCGAAAACTCTTGCTTTAGCGATTCCTCTACTCGGAATGTGAACGTCGCTTCTGTCATGGCTTTGACTCCAATGTGTTACATTTAAATACTAATATAACACAAAGCAAACATCAGCCACAAAAACAGGCTTTAGAATCAGCCTACCTCTAGCGAAAAGTTCGATCACGCATGATTAAAATTAAAGATATGGACTCATTTAAACTGTCCTATATATACTTCTTTCCAGTGGTCTTTTTCCCATTTTTGAATATTTACCAATATAGAAATAATGCAGACATTAAAACTTGGTTATTCAGCAATTTGCTCATCAGCATTACGGTTGTTCTCGTCCCACTTTTCCTTGCTTTAAACATGCTCATCACCAAGTTTTTATACCAAGATCAGGATAAAAAATCGGAATATAATTCCATGGGCCTTGGATTGTTATGCCTGATCTTTCTCATGGGGAGCAACTTGTACCAATTTCAGAAATTCTCTCCCGGAACAGACCTCACAATTGACTATTACCGCATGGCTTTGATGGCAAGTTTTCTAATAGCATGCTTTATCTCAAGCCTCTGGTTTACTTTAAAATATAAAAAATATTCCAAAAAATATGCGTTGGATTTCAACCCAAGAACACAAAGATTTATGCTGAGTGCATTTCCACCCTTGTTGATTGCCATAACTGTCTTATTTTCTGTCTAAAGGATTAACTTTGTTGATTTTTTGACGCATAGAATCAACTTGAGAACATGAAATAGCTTCATCTAACAGGCTTCTTATTATTTTCGAGGCTTGTTTGGCATCTGCCCTCAAATCTTCAATTTCTTGGTGTGTCAGATAATAATCATCAGGATGTTTAGGCATTTTTGATCTCAGGTCAGGCTCAATGAAATTTAATTATAGTGCTTATTTTTCACCCAAAAACACAATGAAGTGGGTCAGTAATAAAAGAGACACCATGATTTACAAAAATAAATTAACTATTTTTTTCTACTTTTGAACTTTTTTATCGCGAAAATGGGCTTTCAGTAAATAAGAGTTCCTTGATTGGAGGCGCGAAACCCTTTAATCTCAACCTTGCCAAATATGGTTTTGCTAACAGGATGTGAATAGTGTCCCTAATGCAAAATCTAAAATTCTTGTCGTGAGTTTTATGTGTAAGCGTCAGCCAACGTTTACTAAAACTCGCAAAGCTGCGTGCGTGAGAAATCTAGCTGGCGCGGCTATGAATGGCACTGGGCAGTGAAATTCTGTCCTTTGACCAGTTCTGATAGTACTTCTATGAAATGAGGTGCTAGACAATAGTTGGGCGACATAGAAACGGGAATCTAGGTGACTAGATCAAACCCTGTCTCATGGAGAGTGTGAGTAACTACAAGGATTGATAGTTGCGTTAACCACACCTATTTCATGCTTCAATTTTTACGAAGGGCATGATGTATGGCGCACAGGTGGGCTGCTGAGAGTATCGCGAGGTACTAGGGAGTATGAGGAGAAATCTGGATTACTCTGGTACTCATTGATTGACTTAAATTACTTGTCGGATGACATTTTAATTTGGTTAATGAGATCGCTGGATAGCTCAAGCCTGTAACGGTGACACGTAAAACGTTATGTCACTCAGAAATTAAGACTGCATTGATTAAGTTCATTGCGGTCTTTTTTATTTCTGAGGGGTTCAAACATAGCGAAGATGTTGCTTTGCGTAGATCAAGTGCTTTACCCACAATGAAGTCGAATAACGGTGAATAATATGGGTTTTTGGAACTCTTACCGTAAAAAACTGGAAGGCTGTTATTTTACAGAGTGGATAGGCGTACTGATCGTTGATTTAAGTCAAATAACCGATAAAAATCAACACAGACCATGAAGACTAATATGGGAATCTCTCGGGTCGATGATTATACAAGGTGGCGCCTTGATATAGACTTTTTGAAGCGAAAACCTGCCTTGAGTGGGGAATAAGTTTTAATTCATGAGAGAAGGAGAATTGTTGAGTAGATTCTGCATCAGATTTGATGCAGATCCAGTCACTTCGAGCGAATAAAAACGTAAGCGGTGATGAAGCGAAAGACAATGCGAGAAATATTTAAAACCATGACAAGGGTTTTAAGAAGTGAGGTGTGGCAACCTCGGTATCTATGAAATGATACAAACTTAATTTGGCGTGGAAGAAAATCAATTTCACAATTTCAAGAATAAGCGTGGCTGCTTATTTTTGCGGTTTTTGATGAGTACTCAGTAAGAAACAAAAACGGTGGCTCCGTTGTTGGTTCACGCCAACCAATCACCAAGTTATTTCAATGCGTTTGAACCCAGTTCAATCTCAAAGAAATCGCTTCTAGCTATGCGCTTTAGCAGAGATGTTGTTTAGCAATAAGCTGTTTTACGAGCGGAATTAATTTTAGCAGAGATGTCAGTTTTTTCAGTTAACTACAGAGCGGTCCACATGTGACTTAGCGTAGAAGCAGTTAAAAGAAACCACTGACTAGCGAATTCATCCTTAGCAGAGATGTAAAACAACCCGTTAAAAAGCTAGCGAGAGCATGGTATTAGCAAGTCGTAGTTGTGGAACTAAAACACAACCGGAGAATGTATCAGACTTAGTAGAGAAGACAGTCGGGCATAAGCTGTTGGAACGGTTTGAAAGTCACTTCCTTTGCAACACAAAGAAAAGTCGCAAGTTGATAACTGTGAAAACGTACCAATACGTTCTATTGGCGATAGGCGGTATCGTGAAACTCCAAAAACAAGCCCTGTCCATTTGAATGGACAGGGCTTACCTTATTTTGCGCTTATTTACGATTTAAGCCCTATTTTTTAAAAAAAGCTACCTAGAGTCATAAAAAGCTGTAAACAGGCTAAAAACGCAAAAAATGAGCTTCTAATCAGCATGTGTAGAGCGAGTGTCTACGAGCGAACCAGTAAAATTCGCGTCTAGACCCTCTGAAAAACAGTTTTTTAAATTTCAGAATCTAAATAAATATGGATTAGATGGAGAAAATTGACTCTAGACCGAGCGTAGCGAGCAAAAAGCTTGATGAGCGAAGCGAATTCCGAGTTGCTTTTGATCTTGCTTTTGCTTTTTCTTAAATTCACGTAAGGATTAAGCAAAAAATTGCCCCCGAATCGAGCGAAAGCGAGATTCAATAGAGTTTGAGCGTAGCGAAAACCAAGGGCAATTTTTCATGAGTTGGGCTTTTAATTATTTTTAATACTTTTAAATACTTTTAGACTAGCTGAAAGCTTTAGTCTGAAAGCATTTAAAGACCTATTAAACTAGGTTTATCGACCTATTAAACTAGGTTTATCGACCTATTAAACTAGGTTTATCGACCTATTAAACTAGGTTTATCGACCTTAAAGATAGGTTTGTAGATCCATTAAATTAGGTTGATTTACAAACTTATTGAACTAGGTTAAGGTACAACCTAATTAATTATAACTTTATTATTAAAAATGGCTGAGTTAGTAGTAAAAGATAATGCCTTAATTCAAGCTAGTTACACCTTAGATATGGTGGAGCAGCGTTTAATTCTGTTAGCAATTGCTGAGGCAAGAGAAACTGGACATGGCATCACAGAAAATAGTTTGCTCGAAGTACATGCAAGCAGCTATATCAATACATTCAATGTAGAAAAACACACTGCATATACTGTACTCCGTGAAGCTTCAAAAAGCTTATTTGATCGTTATGTCACTTATCATGACGTCAACCCTAAAACTGGGAATGATCGTAGTTTCCACTGCCGGTGGGTAGATAAAATTGGGTATGAACAAAATTCAGGGATAGTTTTCCTGCGATTTACACAAGATATTGTGCCTCTCATCACTAGGCTAGAAGAGAATTTCACTAAATACGAGTTACAACAGGTTTCTAGATTAACAAGCTCATATGCCATTAGATTGTATGAGCTGTTAATTCAATGGCGATCTAATGGAAAAACACCTCTATTTGACTTACCAACGTTCCGACAACAGCTTGGTGTTGAATCTCATCAATATAAAACTATGAGTAATTTTAAGACTTACGTTTTAGATTTTGCTCTGAAACAGGTTAATGAGTTAACTGACATAACAGCAAAGTATGAACAGCATAAGAAAGGACGTTCAATTTCAGGGTTCTCATTCACTTTTAAACAGAAGAAAGTTATATCTCAATCTATTAAACCTCATAAAGAACCAGATCCTTTACATCTGTTTAATAAAATGACAGATAAGCAGAGACACCTGTTTGCAAATAAACTTTCAGAACTTCCAGACATGAATAAGTACTCTCAGGGTACTGAGAGCTATACACAATTTGCTATTAGAATTGCTGAGATGCTAAAAAATCAAGAAAAGTTTCAGGAATTACTACCATTCCTACAAAAAGTGGGACTTCAATCTGTCTAAATTATAGACTTGCTCATTTGTCTATTAGACAGTCTAATAGGCAATAACTTTTGACAAGATTAGGCATAGTTCTACACCATGAAAAGTCTTTCTGTTCTTGAATTATCAAAACTTTACAACATCAATAGACAAACTATTTACAACAACATAAATAAAGGAATTTTAAGTAAAAATTCTGATAATAAAATCGATTTCTCTGAGGCTATCCGTGTATTTGGAGAACCTGTAAAAAAAGTTGATGTAAAAGAATCTGTAAAAATAGACAGTCCAAATTCGGCAGAAGTTTTACTGCTTAGACAACAAGTAGACATGCTTAAAAATCAGCTTTCAGATGCAAAAGACCGAGAATCTTTTTATCATAATCAGATCGAAACTATGCAACGTCTATTAGAAGCGCCTAGACCATATACCACTAGTTTTATCGACCCAGAAAAAACTCAATCAGAACCAATTTTAGATGAAAACAATGAAGCAACAGCAAAGCCACCAAAAGAGCCTGAGGTAGTCGAGAATAGTCGCATTTCTATTCCTCAACATGTAAAGCCGGAACCAGAAAAAAGGGGCTTCTTAAGTCGATTTTTCCTACCTAACGGTTAGTTCTTAGAAATCATCACTCAGTTGATCCATTTTACGAACCCGCTTAGGCTGTTTTTTTAATTCTAAGGCTCTCCCGACTTCATCTGTGTTTGGATTAGCAAGGTCAAAAACAGAATCCTCTAGACCGAATACCATTAAAACCGTCACCAAGTTCTTAAAATTAATACTGGGATCACCCTTTTCCAGTCGGCTAATAGTCCGTTCATCGACATGGACTCGATTGGCTAGCTCCAGAATTGTCAGATTCCTACGAATTCTTGCAGTTCTAATATTTTGTCCAACTTGTTGGAGCAACTCTTCTACGCCAAACATCAAAAACTGACTAGAGGACTTCTTCATAAAAACCCTAAAAACCGACATTATTTCCTGTTTAAGTTATCTTAAACCACATTTAATGTCATATCCTTTGTCATAATTTTTAAGAAAAAGAAAATAAACTGGAACCTGAGAAAAAGGGCTTTGGAAGTCGGTTTTTTAGCCCCTATGATTCATCAGGATTGTTTAACTGAGATGAACAAAGATTTGGAACATTGATCAAATAGTAAGCGTGGAACACGACTATTCACGTAAAAAGCCCAATCGGAGGAGATTGGGCTTTGATGAAACAGTTAAACGAATGATTTATATCAGAATAAAAAGAGCATTTCGTATAAGGTGTATTATGTTAATTTTAGAGAAATTAAATAAAATGATATAGCAGCATCTATCAAAATGAGGAAATAATAATGGATAACGCTGAGTTTGTTGATGCGCTTAAGCTCTATGTTCGAAATGACGGAGTCGAGGGTGTTATTTCTAGATTAAAAAGCCCACCTGGTAGAAGTGTTTCACCTAAGATGAAAAATTTATCTGAATGGTATAACAGCTTATCGGAAGAAAATACTAATAACGTGAATACCATAATTGAGTTAATAGCTCATGATGTCTTATTTGGTGTTTTTGCAGTATTGGATGGTGTTAGATTTATTGACAAAGAAAAGGGGAAGTTTGAATTAACTTATAAAACGCAAGAAGATACATTCATGCTAAATGATCCTTCTGAGATAGGGTTACATGAGCTACTTAACTCATCAAACTGAAAATTAGATCATGCATAAAGAAGGTAGTTAATATGCTAATCGAGTTTATTCAATGGATAACAAACCTATCTGATGTGGCTAACAAGAGCGGATTCGACACTAATATTGATATATATGAAAATTATTTTGCTAAAATAGATATTGATTCTAAATATTATATTTCTCAAATTGTCTTCTGGGAAAATCAAAATTTATATGTGGCAGAAATACTGAATATAGCATCAGGTCAAACTGTCTATACTCAATCAGGAATGTATAACGGAAGCTCTTCATTCAAAGATTTCTTTTCTGTATTTTTGGGCATACTGGAAATACAAATTTTCTAGAATCTTCTCCATTTAACATAATGGCTGTTATAAGAATTGCAACTAAACATAGTTGCAATTCTTATTTAAAAGTAACTATACTTAGTTGCAACAGCAGTAGGGCTAAAGTATGGGTAAAACGGAAAAGTTACTGGAAAAATTTGGAAATTCAAAAAATACATTTCCGTATAAAGATTTAGTCGTTTTACTGAATCAGCTCGGCTATGAAAAATTTGAAATGGCAGGCTCTCGTGTCCGTTTTTTTAATATGAAAACTGAACACATGATTTTACTGCACAGGCCACACCCTGAAAATGAAATCAAAGGTGGGGCTTTAAAAGCTGTAAAACAGGCACTCAAGCAGGAGGGATTTTTATGAGCTATTTAAAATACAAAGGCTATCTAGGTACAATTGAACCTGATCTTGAAACAGGTGAGTTATTTGGAAAGCTTGCATTTATCCGTGATCTCATCACCTATGAAGCAGAAACATTAAAAGCTCTTGAACAAGCTTTTCAGGAATCTGTAGATGGATATTTAGAGTCTTGTGCTGAATTAGGTAAAAAACCCGATCAGCCATTCAAAGGCACATTTAATGTCCGTATTAGTCCTGAGTTACACCGTAAAGCTGTTTTAGCATCAAGTGATAATTCTCTTAATGCTTTTGTAAGCGATGCGATTCAAGAAAAATTAATGCGTTTAGGTGCTTAATTTATTGAAGCCTAGATTGACACCTAAAAATTGAAAAAAATTATTAAAAAAGGGAGCTTAAAGCTCCCTTTTTCGATTTCGTATAAAGTGTATTATGTTAATTTTAGAAAAACTGAAATAAATATTATGACAAGATTCTTAATAATGGTAAGTATCATACTTTTTATTATTTTTTTTAAACCACCCAAAGAAACAAAAATATATGGCTTTAACAGAACGTTCTAATAGTATTTTTCACCTTTAACTTCTTAATGCGACAGAACTGTATTATGTACCCAGACTCCTGTTTTACCTACAAAATAGGTGTGATAATCTTCTACCTCTATATTATAAACTGTTGCCATATAATAAGAGCTTTCATCAGATTTATGATCGTCCGCGGCTATTTCCTCTTCAGTCCATTGAGCATCATAATTTTCATCAATGTACTCACTATATTCACTCTCTTTAAAGCGTCCTTGCTCATAAGCATAGGCATCGCCATTAATATAAAAATGCTGTTCAGCACTAAACTGTTTAACAAAAGGATCATTAGGATCATCAGACAAACGAATATGGTCTTGCGACCAGTCAGTTTCCTGATCTTCAAGAGAATAATGTCCTGGGAGTTTAGGGATATTCGTCAAGATAACTGGCTTGCCCGAGCTAAAATCAATAATATTATAAATCGTGCTTGGTGATGGGTTCTGACTGTGCCAATCAACTCTCACTGCAAGCTCTAGAATGGTTGTTCTTAACAGTGGCGTTGCAAGTGTACGAGTTGAATAAGTAGGAATTAAATTACCCTTATAATCAGTCAATGTATTTCCATTAAAACTTCCAAATTTATATACAGCTAACTCAACTGCTGGTAGCCACCCTTTTTCTTGTGTCCAAAATGGATGATTCTCTGTACAGTAAATATAGTTTTCTGCATATCTTGGAAGCTCTCTTATTTGCTTTGCCTGTACCCAATGACCATCTATATAATCTTTATCTATAATATCCCAACCAATTAAAGATGGTATAACAACAGCTATAACTCTTTGCTTTTCAGGTGATTTAAATGTTCTCGTTACTCGTTTATATTGAGTTGGTGTATTCTTATCACCATATTCAGGACGTGATAAGACCATATCACCCACTTTAATTTGCTCAATTGGTACTAAACCTTTATCTGTATGAACTAATGTACCAGCAACAAAACAGGCATTATGTTTAGTTTCAAGCTTTAACTCTTCTATATCTAAATCATCAATCATTTTTATTGAGTGAATCTCCGCTACTCTAAAATAGATTTTATTGCCTTTACTCATAACTAAATTCCATAGGCAGAGTAATATTTTTATTGCCATAATTTTAGCATACGGGTGACAAAATAATAAATTTAACGGCCGTTGCCTATCTTGTCCTAGAAAAGCTCATTAAAAAGGGCAACAACGTAATTTATCTAATTGGCAATAAATCATTTTTCTTCACTTAATCACGACTAAAAAAACATGCTACATCGAGTTAAATTATTTTTAGGGAGCATTACTAGCCAAGCTAATGTCTACAAGAGATTGAACCTAATTTGGAAGCTATTTAACATAATGGCGCTTATACGAAACGAAAAATAAATAGTGTTATATTTCAAAAAGTTATGCTATAAGAAATCGGGGACGCAAACCCGAAAAGCCGACTTGGAAACAAGTCGGCTTTTTTATGATCGGTTTTGATATATTCCGCCAATAAAAACGATCACTTATTAACCAAATTGAAACTTTTCTCAATGTTAGCAGCCTTCTCAGGGCATAAATTATCCCCAATTTCTGCGGATAAAAAGTGCATGGTTTTTAGCCGGCTTTGTACGCATTTGCTCACATCAATCTCGGCTCATTGCGGCTATACCACTTCGCTGTAATTTCCTATCATGGGGACATAGAGAGCAGGATGCTCCAACAATAACAATAATACGCAGTACAAGGATCGTCAGATACGACAGGAGTCATATCTAAGCACCCAATACGTAAAAAAGCCCAACAGGATGTTGGGCTTTTTTATTGTCTATATCTTTTAGATCAGGCTTGGAATTACACCTAGAGTACGAATTAAAGTCATTCACCAATTACAACAAATCACACGCCATAAATTATTTAATGATAAGATATGTATCAATGGTATCTATCTTATTAGGAGGTAAAAAATGGAAGTTGCTAAAGTTTTTCAAACAGGTCGAAGTCAAGCGGTTAGGTTGCCTAAAGCATTTCGTTTTAATGGTACTGAAGTAGCGATTAAAAGTTTTGGTCGTGGTGTGTTGTTAATGCCTATCGAAAATCCTTGGGACATCATGTTAGAAGCAATTAACGAGTTTGAAGTAGGTTTTCAAATGGAACGAGCTGATCAAGGTGAGCAATTACGTGAGGACTTCAAATGATTTACCTCTTAGACACAAATATTTGTATCTACGTGATCAATCATAAACCACAACAAGTCTTTGAACGCTTTAAGCAATATCAGCTTGGGCAGTTAGCTATTTCTAGCATAACCGCATCAGAGCTAGCTTTTGGTGTTGAAAAGTCTGGCTCTGAACGTAATAAGCAGGCTCTGAACAAATTTTTATCACCCTTAGATATTTTACCCTACGATGAGCAAGCGATTTGGCATTACGCTAAATTACGTCAAGACCTCCAATCAACAGGTAAAACGATTGGTAGTTTAGATATGCTAATAGCAGCTCATGCCCTCGCTTTAGATGTTGTACTAGTCACAAATAACATCAAGGAATTTGAGCGCATAGATGGGTTAAAGTTAGAAAACTGGATCTAATTTTTAGCCCTTTTAAGGGCTAAATTTCGTATAAGAGATTTTATGTTAAGTAATAAAAAAGGCACTTTAAAAGTGCCTTTTTTATTTATGTTCATGAAAGAGTTTTTAAATAATATTGATCTAATAATAGGTCAACATTAGCCATTTCTTCTGATTTATTATGAACCAAATGAGCTGTTTTTGACAGTTGACAAAGCTGTATATGATTTTCATCAGTAGGATCATATAGTTTAATTTGAATAGGTGGTCTAATTTTGAATGATCTACTATCACTAGATAGTGTCATAAATCTAGCCACAATAGGGGCGTTAAGGATTGCACATATGTAATGGGCTTCATCTAGTGAAATGAATGTACCATCGGGTCTTTCACAAATGGATACGGCATGGTTTTGGAAGACTGGATGTTTTTTCTCGCCCCATGAGGTTGTTACTGGTTCAATAACACACGCTTGCCATTTCGTATTATCACGGAAAGCTACATAGTAATCAGCATGACTATATTTACCAACACGAGCAATTGCATAGAATTCAGAGTTATTCTTTTTACCAATAATCTTGTCATTATAGTCAGTCTGATTTTCAACTATATGCTTATTTTCATTGAAATAGGTTAGAAGCTTTGGGGAATCTTCTTGAAGAGTGATATTAGATACAGGTTTACGACCATCACAATATGAAGAATCATAAGGGAATGGTACAAGAAACTCTGATTCTGGGATGTAAAATCGCTCAATAGATGATCCTTTGATGAGAGGATACATATATTTTTGCTCTAGGAATCTTTCTGAATAAGCAACTTTGTGTTTTGATTTAGGATTTTGATAGTTACCGACCTTAACTAAATTATTAGGATATTTAATATCTTTATCTAAATGACGTAACAAGAATAGTTCTTGAGGGTAAAATTCAACGCCTTCTCGACCGGGATAAATTGACACCCCTGTAATTTTCTTAAAGTTTGTAATATCTGATTCGCTATCAGCATATGAAAAAATAGTATTTACGCCACTTGGGACAAAGGCTTTTCGATTTTTAATCTCAAATAAGTGAGAAAGATTTGAAAAATCATCTTCATTAGAAAAATTTTCTAACCCAGGGCTCTTTTTACCATTAATTTTATTCAATTTAACAAACTGCTTTACATTAATACCCTCAGAATAGTCTTTTTGTTCGAAAGACATTATGTAGCTTAAAAACTTGTATTGTACGGGTTTAAAAGGATGGCCAGCTTTAGTCCAATCGTAAAATTGTTGGAAAAATAGTCGTTTACCTGAGGTTAATTTTAAATTTCTAAAACCATCATATGATTGCTGAAAAATCATATTCTCAGGCATTAAGAATCCTAAAGTTCCTGAGTTCTTAAGCCAATTATCAGCTACTACATTTGTAATTAATGCACAAATATTTAAATTAATACCTCCAGTAATACTATCACCAGAGAACATATTTCTATCAATACATAGAGATTTGATTTTTTCTCTATAGTTTAAAGGTAGATTTTTCCAATCAATCCACGGAGGATTGCCAAAAATAAAGTCAAATTTTTCTAGATTTGCAGTTGTTAAAAAGTTGGTAATGATACGAGCCCAGATACCATTCCAATTATTGCGTTCTAAATCTACTAACTTTATAGCTAAATCTTCGATAGAAGTAATAATAGTATCGGTCTTATCTCTTTCGTCAATTATTGCTAACAGAGTAGCAGCTACTTTAGCTTCATTTTTGAAGTGAATATATTTTTCTACTTCAGTCATAGCATTAGCAAAGCGCTTTTGATCTTGTATAGCACTAATAGGTATTTCAATTTTTAGTTCGCCTTTTAGTGTTTGAATAGCATAACTAAAACAAGATACATCCCCAATATCTAATTTTTCAGGAACGTATGAGGCATCCCCTAGATAAATAGGGATATCAATAGGTTCATCATTAATTAAATGTGAAATATTAATGAAATAATTAATACGTGCAGATAAAACTGCTAAAGGGTTTAAATCAATCCCTTTTACTCGAGATATGACATTGTTTAGTTTTTCTTTATCACTTTTTTCTGAACACTCATTTAGAACTTTTTTAATTAAAATAGTGACAAATGTGCCACTACCACAGCATGGATCCAACGCTGTCCAGTCTTTTTTATCCTGAATGCAATCTGTAATTAAATTATCTGCTAACCATGGTGGAGTATAGAACTCTCCTAAGCTATGTCTTACTTTTTCTGGAATGATAGACATATATAAATTTTTAAATAAATCTTGAACTTTAATAGTTTCATCTTGGAATATTTTATGATCTTCATATTCTGAAAGTACAAAAAACACTTTTTTTACAGAATCTGCAATTTCGTCATTCCATTGTTCAACTGTGCAATACCAAGCAAAGAAATCTCCTTCTAAAAGATTTTTGAACATTAAATCTTTAAAGATTGCTCCTTCTTCAAGATTGTTTAGGGTACTTCTAAGTTGTTCACTATGACCTAAAGTAAGACCAGAAATATTTAAATAATCTTGTTTTGTTAAATGCGCAATCGTTTTGAAAGCAATGATTTTAACAATAATTGCATATGCAGTTTGAATGGCATAAAGAGCTTTATATTCTGTCTCATTGTCAGCAGCGGAGATTTCTATTTGCATAATATCTGCTAATGCTTGTTTTCTTTCTTCAATAGCAGCCTGTTTAGAAACATCATCGTGTGCTAATTTGAAAAGAGCTTTCCATTCATTAAATAACATTATTGAACGATGAGTAATGTTCTCTTCTAAAGTAGAAAATAGAGTTCTCGCTAGTTGGTAAGCTACACCATCTTGACCACTAAAATCTTTAACTAGGTTTTGAGGGTTGAGCGCGGTTTTTTCTAATAGAAAAATATTACGAATAAGACGCTCAATATGATCTAGATTTAAATCTTCAAATGATGTTTGTGTTAGTCCAGTTGTCGAATTAAACGTAAGGAATTTGGCTTGCGTACCGTCAGTAATTAATCCACTAATATCTTGATCAGAATTTTGGCAGTGTGCTTCCATGTAAGTAGATATTTGATCTACAGCACTGTTTTTCTGTTTTTCTGTTTTTAATTTAGAATGATGTTTATATTCAATAATAAATGCACCAAAACGACTATCTAAACGGCCCTTTGCAGAAGTTGTAATAGTATCAATCTTTTCTTCTTTTTCTGGTAAAAAATCAAAATTGAAGGTGTCCTTAAGAAATTTATATAACAAGGCTTCAAACGTACCAACAATGGTTGCTTCGTTACTAGCGATTTTGCATCGCTCGATAATTTCTTTTGTAAGTAGAGATAAGCCTTTCTTAACTTCTGGCGTAGAAAGAATATTATCATAAACTTTAAATTTTATATCATTTACGTTAAAGTATTGATTATATTGCAAAATTCATAACCTGATTTTAAAAAAGTTAAGTAATAATATATATATAGTTTGCTAGTACAAGTAGTAATTAAGTGACTGTGCTTTTTATGAACAAAATTAAGATTTTATTAACTTTTTCTAAAATTAACATAATACACCTTATGCGAAATTCATCATCAGATATAGTTCCTACTCCCCTATATGATAGAACTATGATTGGAAATTTATTATGAGATTGAATCAGATAAATGTATCTAATGATGCCATTGAGGCTATATCTGATAGATCAATTAATGAAAATGGTATTGTTGAAGATCTAAAAATCTTAATTACTAATTACTCAGATTTTTTTAAAAATGATTTAAATAGCTTGGATTGGGATCATTTTTGCATCGAATTTTGGTTTGACTCAGGTCAAATAATTCTTTATCCAGAAAAGAAAACTACATCTGAAGATCAACGATTAGAACCTTATATGTACTTGGTCTTTGAAAAATATCAGGCTTATTTCGATAGTTTATTAGAAAATAATATCAGTGATGCAAAAATAGATAGGGAAGCTGATGATCTTACAATCACAATGATTAGTCACATTATGGATGCCTTAAATTCACTAAAAAATAAGTTGCTTGAAATTACTAAAAAACAAAAACTTCTATTCAAATATTATGGTGTTACCAAGGAAATCTTACTTTCTGAACAGTGGATAGAATCCTCAAACATTTAAATGATTAAAAATATGAATACTCAGCTTGATAAAGTTCTAAATGAACTAAAGAATCTCTCATCTGAAGTTTACCCAAATATAGAATTACCTACTGATACAGTATTAGCTAGCTATGAAAGGGAAATTGGTTTTATTTTTCCAGAAGATTATAAAAAAGGATTGAAAGAAGTTAGTAATATCTTTTATGGAACACTTGAATTGGCATCTATTACAAACAATAAAGAATATTACAGGGAACTTTCTATTGTTCTGAGTGATGCTAGGGAGCAAGGATTGCCAAACAACTGGTTAGAGGATTCGGTTTTTGATATTGCTCATCCAAACGCAGATGAAGTCGGAAGGGCCCTAGAATTACAAAAACAGCCTAAGCGGGTTCGTAAAATGGACCAACTTAGTGATGATTTCTAAGAACTAACCGTTAGGTAGGAAAAAGCGACTTAAGAAGCCCCGTTTTTCTGGTTCTGGCTCTACATGTTCAGGAACAGAAATGCGGTTATTCTCGATCACCTCTGGCTCTTCTGGTGGCATTGCTATCACCTCTTCTTTTTCTTTTGTAGTAGGTTCAGAGTGAGCTGGTTCTGGATTGATAGATGTAGTGGTATATGGTCTAGGTGCTTCTAATAAGCGTTGCATAGCTTCAATCTGTTCTTGATAGAAAGATTCGCGCTCTAAAGACTGATTTTCTCTAAATAGTGATTGATTCAATTGTTTTTCTAGTATGTCAACTTGGCGTTTTAATAAGTCAACTTCTGTTAAGTTTTGACTGTTAGTTGATTGACTTTGATTGACACCAGAATCCTTTTTTTGAGGTTCACCAAATACTCTTAGAGCTTCTGAAAAGTCAATTAAACCATCAGAACCTTTGGATAAATTTCCTTTGTTAATATGAGCATAGACAGCCTGTCTTGAATATCCATATAATTTTGCTAATTCTGAAACTGACAATTTTTTCATAGTTGTAAACTGTTATTCAACTGGTGTTAATACTTGACTGTTAAGTTGACAATGTCAATTGACAGAATCATTTAAAGCCCACTTGTTTTAGGTATGGAAGATATTCTTGTACTTTCTTTGGTTCAGTTAATTCTAAAGAAATTCTGATAGCAAAATCATCGTAACTTTCGCCAACTTGACTATATTTCGCTGCAAATGAAGAGTCATGAGCAAGTTTATTGGAGAATAAAAGGATTTGTTTATCTGTAACTATTGGGAACATATCCAAAGTTTCAGTATTAGTTGTTTTTAATTTTTTTAGACTATTGGGAGGATTTTTTTGTTTAAAGAAAAAACTGAACCCAGTGATTGTTCGACCATTCTTATGTTGTTCGTATTGCACAAGAATATCTGTAAGTTCATTAATTTGTTTAATGGCTGGCTCTAATACTCGACTTTTAAAATTCACCATTTTTTGATATTCACCATTTTCTAGTCCTAATTTATGCCGAAAATCTTCTAATTCTAGGATAGGTGTCTTTCCAGTTTCACGCCATGCTATAAGCATTTCATAAAGCCTAATGCCGTATTTACTAGTAACTTGTGAAACCTGTTTTAATTGGTAACTTGTAAAGTGTTTTTCTAAGCGAGTAATTAAGGGAACAACATCTGGTGCAAATGTGACTTGTAAAACTGCTAAATCATCAACATAAGCTATTCGACTGACCCAACGTGATTTGACTACAATTTCTTTGTTTGTATCTTTATGGGTTTCTTTAAATGAAAATTTTCTTTCAAAAAGGGTATTTACAGCATTTTTTAAAGCACTATAAGCAGCCTCTTTAGTCACATTAAACTGACTAGCGTAATCAGAAGCATGTATTTCTAACTTGCTATCAGAGGTTATACCTTGCCCAGTTTCTCTTGCTCTAATAATTGATAGTAATACCAATCTTTGTTCTGTAACTTCCAGATTGTAACTAGCATTAATAAGAATATTATCTTTAACGACTAAATTATTTGTCATGAGACTATATAAGTTTTAAATATTATTAAGACTACATTATCAGTTAGTGTAATCAAATGCAAAGAGATTGTAGTCTTATGACAAAGAGATTGTAGTCTTATGACAAAGAGATTGTAGTCTTATGACAAAGAGATTGTAGTCTTATCAACTCTGAAACACTTTGTTTATAATGCTTTCAGCTCGCCTAAAAGCATTTAAAAACATTAAAAATAATTAAAAGCATAGAAGCCTAAAAAAAGATTGTGGATAACTGAAAAATTGCCCTTGGTTTTCGCTACGCTCAAACTCTATTGAATCTCGCTTTCGCTCGATTCGGGGGCAATTTTTTGCTTAATCCTTACGTGAATTTAAGAAAAAGCAAAAGCAAGATCAAAAGCAACTCGGAATTCGCTTCGCTCATCAAGCTTTTTGCTCGCTACGCTCGGTCTAGAGTCAATTTTCTCCATCTAATCCATATTTATTTAGATTCTGAAATTTAAAAAACTGTTTTTCAGAAGGTCTAGGCGCGAATTTTACTGGTTCGCTCGTAGACACTCGCTCTACACATGCTGATTAGAAGCTCATTTTTGCATTTTTTAGCCTGTTTACAGCTTTTTATGACTTAGGTAGCTTTTTTTAAAAAAGAAGGCTTAAATCGTAAATGAGCGCAAAATAAGGTAAGTCCTGTCCATTTAAATGGACAGGGCTTGTTTTTGGAGTTTCACGATACCGCCTATCGCCAATGGAACGCATTGGTACGTTTTCACAGTTATCAACTTGCGACATTTTCTTTGCGCTGCAAAGGAAGTGACTTTCAAACCGTTCCAACAGCTTATGCCCGACTGTCTTCTCTACTAAGTCTGATACATTCTCCGGTTGTGTTTTTTCGCTTAAAAAAGTCTATATCAAGGTGCCACCTTGTATAATCGTCGACCTGAGAGATTCCCATATTAGTCTTCATGGTCTGTGTTGATTTTTATCGGTTATTTGACTTAAATCAACGATCAGTACGCCTATCCACTCTGTAAAATAACAGCCTTCCAGTTTTTTACGGTAAGAGTTCCAAAAAACCATATTATTCACCGTTATTCGACTTCATTGTGGGTAAAGCACTTGATCTACGCAAAGCAACATCTTCGCTATGTTTGAACCCCTCAGAAATAAAAAAGACCGCAATGAACTTAATCAATGCAGTCTTAATTTCTGAGTGACATAACGTTTTACGTGTCACCGTTATTCGCATCTGCAATCGAACTGATACCTTCGAGGCGCATTTCCTTGATCAGACGGTCCTGAAGGGTTCTGTTGGTACGTTCTACACGACCTTTGGCCTGGGGTGAGTTAGCGAAGATGATATCGATATTGAGGGTACTGAGTACGCGTCCAAACTGCGTAATCTTGGTGTCTTGACTACTCAGGGACAAGCGGAAAATAAGCGCATTTCAGTGCCGGAGCAGGTTGAACCGGAGCAGCCGAAAAGAGGGTGGTTAAGCCGGTTTTTCTTGCCGAATGGCTAACAGGCTTGTTTAGGTGTACGAATCAAAGTCGTGAAACATTGATCAAAAAATAGGCGTGGAACACGACTATTCACGTAAAAAGCCTAATCGGTTGAGATTGGGCTTTGATGTAACATTTAAACGAATGATTTATATCAGAATAAAAAGAGCATTTCGTATAACGCGTATTATGTTAATTTTAGAATGGTGGCAGTCCAAGAAAAACTATCAAGTGTTTACAAAATAGGTGGCTATTCAGGTGTATTAACGCATTTTTAAACAATTAAGCATCATTCGAAGCATACTGAATAATACGAAGAGTTCTCCCTTCCAGAGGCAATCCATTCTTTTCAGATAAATCACTTAAAAACTCTTTAATTAAAAAGGTCTCTAAAAAGTAGCTATATACTCGCCTATCCACTGTAAATTCGAGTGCACCATCATTTGGTTCAACCATAACG
>NZ_NEGM01000014.1:0-69314 GCF_002135275.1 Acinetobacter sp. ANC 4973 | reverse complement strand
CAGGGTTAACTAACCATGTTGAGCGCTTTAATGCCACACTGAGAAATCGCTTAGGACGTTTTACACGAAAAACTTTGAGCTTTTCAAAGAAGAAAGAGAATCACGAGGCTGTCTTACATCTATTTTTGTTGAAATATAATCAGGATATGAAAAATAGGTGGATAACACGTTAAATTTAAACACTACCAAATAATTAATACTTTCATATCATTAATAACTTTTTGCTAAGAATAAGAGAGATAAATAAAAGTTCAAACACCCTAAAATAAAAATAAAAATTGACAACCTTATTGTAAACCTTCTTTTTTTTAGAAAAAAATACACCAATAAAATAGAAAAAAATAAAGAAACGAGACTTATAAATACAAATGAGTTTGGCAAAGAATTCTCCAAATAAAAACTAAAAATAGCTATTTAACTGATATTACGTAACCCGAATCCTGCTTAAGGAAGGCTGTTTTATTTTTCTTAAGTATAATGACTATTTTTAGAGTAAAAAAGATTCTAATTTGATACGACTGGTCATAAAAATTAATGATATTTGATCGATATATTATTTTTATTTCATGATTTTAAAGAAGATTCCTTATCCGTGATTCGGGTTGCGTAGTAATCATGTTTCGCCTATTACTCAATATTACATGTTATGTTTTGCATTCAGATAAATCAAAATATATATTTAAAATTAAAAGTCTGATCTCCAAACAGCAGCATACGGAATTATAATACTTATTAAAAAGTACAAACCAATATGCATGCTAATTAATGGACAAATAGTAAGAATAATAATATTCGCAACTAAAAATAATAAAAACATCACAAAGAATGGTGCTTTTGTGGTGTTAAAATTACTAATAGCAATATTATATGAAAAAACATTCAAACTAAGTCCCATTAAAAAATAAAAAATATAAATTGGTAAATTAGTCATATAGATATAATCAAGCATTACAGTTTACCCCCTCTTTTATCACATCAAGCATGAATAATCCTATCATCCCTACATTAGATATTTTAATTGGTGAATAACACAAAAAAATGATGAAAATTAGTACTATAGACTCAATTTTTCAACTTCATACAACGTATATTATGTTAATAATAGTCATTGGATTTTAATAAGTGATATACACTTTTGGCCTTTCATCTAAAATAACATCGAAAATCGTATTATCGGTCACAATTAGTAGATGTTCAAACTCTATATCTTGATATAGCTCACCTGCATCAGAATAGAAATCATTCAAAAAATATGAATGATTTGATATCCAAAATGAAGTTATACCAAGACTAGGTAGCATTGCTATAGTTCTTTGTCTATAGCTCTCATCCCCAACTCTATAAGAAACAGGCTGAATTTCAAATTCAGCTGTAACTTTTATAGTTTCTTCATTAAGATTATTTCTATTTTTATAAGAAGCCTTAAAAAATAGCTTTAATGGTCCTGCATAAGTACTCGTCATTCCTGTATATATTAGAAAAGGCAAATGCTCATCTAATGGATACCATTCTTTATACGACTCTTTCATTATCAGTACCTAATTTTATCATCAGAACGTTTTCCTCCTGACTGTTTATTTCTTTCGTAGGAAAATTACCTGAACTTGTAGGTCTATATTAATTGATCTACGAACAGATATAGCTAAATACCAAATAAATTATCTATACCTTCCTGAGGAGCGAGAAATCCCATAAACCGTATCTATGGAATCTGGTATTAACTTTACAATTGCTTTTCCTATGCCTTTGCTGACACCATAAATCAAAAATGTTTTACTAAGCTATTCATACATAATTTAATTGATTATTAACACAGGATTCAGCATAAAACCTCAGGTTAAGTTAAGGTCAAGCTTTTATTCAATATCAAGAGTGCCATACAAGAAAGCCCTATTCTTGATTTTCCCCCGATAATTGCTAAATTAGCAATAAAAAAAGCCTAAACACAAAGTTTAGAATTTTTTATTAATACTAAAGATTATTTCTATGGCTTTTATGGATTTTCAGGTTATTTATTTGAAGAATAAAAATCCATTTTCCAACGTGTTCTAGGCGGTGGAAAACTTCCCAGCATTAACAATTTAGCATTTTCAGGAAGGAATGGCTGAAGTGGATGCGTTTCAATTTCTGATTCAGTCGACATAACAAGCTATTTCAAAGGATTCTGATTAATTTAAAACATTTTGCGAATTTTTTCTGCGACTTGCTCAGCCCAAAGTGCATATATTTCCTTACTAGGGTGAAAACCATCTGCTGCCATTTCTAAATTTAATGTTTTAAAACGAACCAAATCGTATTCAATCCACTGTATATTCTGTTGTTTTTGCACAAATTGTCCAAGTGCTTGATTCATTTTCTTGGCATATTGACCAAATAACCATGCCAAAGGATTAGGCAATGCTGGAAATAAATTCATGGGTGGCACACCCGATGCAATAATGATATGTGGAGTAAATTTTTGATTAATTTCGCTGTAAAGCTGTTGTTGTTTTTTAATCCAGTTTTTCGGTTGGGTGAGTTTGGTAATATCATTTACCCCGACAGAAGTAATAACAACATCAAAATGCTGATGAGACATATTTTGAGCTGTTTCTATAATTTGTGCACTGCTATAGCCCGTTGTGGCTTCTAACATATAACGAACTTCATACTGGTTTTTTAACTGCTTCAATATTGAACCCAGCAAAGCATCTTCCTGTATTTGTACGCCTACACCTGCCGCAGCTGAATCGCCTAAAATCAAAATTGACAATGGGTTTCCTGCACCGATCGTTCCCTGGCGATTGCCATCGGGTTCAGGCAAACGTAGTGTATTTTTTTTGACTGCATAGCCTTGTATCAGCAGTGCTGGAATTAACACGATAGTCGAAATTTTTAAAAACATATTTAAGATTCATTTGAAAATAACAAAGGCTCGATATGAGTAATGCCAGTCAGTTAAGGATTTTAGAAATAAAGTCCTTAGCTTTTTAATTATTCACGACGGAGTCTTATATTTTTAAATCAAATACTTGGAGCTCATCTATTACTTTGGATAAGCCCAAAGTAATCAAAGGCATGTCATCCGCAAAACTCGCCAAATACCTTTTATTGATTAATTAATCGCAGAAACCTTACTGTTTTCAAAGTAGTCTTTCCTCGAACAGTTGCGGATGACGTTTACGCGTATCGAATAACATCATGAATTTAAAATAAAAAACCATTAAATCTATTAACTGACTGACATTACCGATATGAGCCTTTTTAGATCAACCCAACTTATTCACCAACTTTAATGGCAATATTTTCATTGCCAAACCAAGTGGTAACCACGGCCATTGTGGAACATACGCTTTAACAGGTTCTTTCTCAATGGCTTTGGCAAGTAAATGGGACCCTGTTTTCTCATCCACTTCAAAAGGTAATTTTTTCGCACCTTCATTGAGTTCAGTTCGAATATAACCTGGGAAAATCGTCGTAACTTTAATAGGGGTATCAATTAATTCTGCACGAATGCCTTCTGCTAAATGTGCCACTGCTGCTTTACTTGCGCCATAAGCGGTTAAATGTTTTGGCATGCCACGCATTGCACTCATTGATGAAATCATCACCAGATGACCTGAATTTTGGGCACGGAAAATTTCAACCGCAGCTTCACATTGAGCAAGTGCAGAAATAAAATTGGTTTCAACAGTGGCTTTATTAATGGCAAAGTTACCTTTACCAATACGGCGACCTTCCCCCACACCCGCATTGACAATAATTCGGTCAATCGTGCCAAATTCTGCTTTAAATGCTTTAAATACCTCAAACACTTGATCGTAATGAGTTACATCTAAAGTTTTTGCGATGACTTTAATTCCGTATTTGCTTTCAAGTTCTTGCTTTAACGTTTCAAGACGCTCTAAACGACGTGCACAAATCGCAAGGTTATAACCTTTTTGTGCAAATTCACGTGCCATACCTGCACCAATACCAGAACTTGCACCAGTAATTAAAATCGTTTTTGCCATGATGTATTTTTTCCTATTTTTCTACAATCAAATCCATGTGAGTAATTGAGAATCTTCAGCTTTTATAAAATGATGCTCATTTAAACTCAAAAGTTGAGGTTCGTTTCCAACCAAACGTAATGTGGTCATACTGGCATTGGTAATTGCCCAATTTAATGCAAAAGTACGATTTGCATTTAACTCAAGTAATTTACCTGCCGCCACTGAAATCACACCGCCTGATGTAAACACGACTGCATAACGGGGTTTAGTTTTTGCGAGTTCATCACTTAAATTTTGTAATGCTGTTTCCACACGATTTTTAAAATCGGGCCAAGACTCATCATATTCATGGTGATAATCACCCCCCGTCCAGCGTTCAATCGCACCTTCAAAAATTTTAGCTAAATAAGCACGTGGATTCGTTTCATTTTCCACATCTGCTTTAAGTAAATGTGGTTCATTAAAACGCGATTCATACTGGGCAAAAACTTGTTGATGATTAAACTCATTCCAAGCATGGTCAGTCATGATATTGGCTTCTGGAAAACATTCAGCCAAAGCTAGATGTGCCGTTTGTTGATGTCGCTGCATCGAACCTGCCACGACATAGGGTTCTTCTTTTAGAATCTTATTAAAATATTGACCTAATAATTTTGCCTGTAATTCACCATTCGGAGAAAGTTTGTCATAACTTTCTGCACCAAAAGAAGCTTGCCCGTGACGAATCAGATAAATTGTGGTCATTTCGCTAAAATTTCCTGTAGTTTGGATATATATTTTTGTGCAATTTCATTGACTTCGAATTTTTGTTTGCCAATCAGTTTTAAGGCACGAATATGTAAGGCATGAATCACAATCCAAAAGTCTTTAAATGCAGGATTGCTGGTTTGCTTATGATAGTAACGATAGTAAATTTGCTGCGCAATGACCGCTAAACGGAAAATGCCGAACACTTCGTAAAAAGTCCAATTTTCCGTTTGTAACCCTGTTTTATCTAAATAATATTCAACCACTTCTTTACGGGTAAACATGCCTTTTAAATTTGTGGGTTGACGACGTGTAGACTTAAAAATGTGATGGTCTGTTTCTTCTACCCAATAGGCCAAAGCAGAACCTAAATCCATCAAGGGATCACCCAAAGTCGCCATTTCCCAATCCAATACACCAATTACTTCCGTTGGATTTTTAGGATCTAAAATCACATTATCAAAACGCCAATCATTATGAATAATGCAGGTTTTAGAATCGGCGGGGATATTGTCATGTAGCCATTTCCGTACAAACTTAAATGAAGGCACATTGATGGTATGGGCTTTTGCATAACGAGCATCCCAACCTTCGACCTGACGACGACAGTAACCGTCGCCTTTGCCTAATTTTTCAAGTTCAGTTCCTTGATAAGGTACTTGGTGTAATTCAATCAGTTTATCAAGCACATTAATACAAAGTTGATGTACATCAGCTTCATCAAATTGTAATTCAGGGGGTAATTTAGCACGCGGAATAATGCCTTTGATGCGTTTCATCACATAGAAGTCGCAGCCAAGTACGGACTCGTCCTGACACAGTGCAACCATTTCAGGTAGTGCTGAATAAAAAGGTGCCAGATTTTTTTGTACATGATATTCACGTGCCATATCATGCGCAGATTTAGCTTTAGTCCCTTTGGGTGGGCGACGTAGAATTAAATCAGTATTGTCATATTTTAATCGATAGGTCCAATTGGAAGCACCACCTGAATATTGAGTGACTTCAACTTGACCTTGTAGATCAACACCTTGTGTTTTAAGCCAATTTTCTACCGCAACGATATCAAGTTCTTCGCCTTCACGAACATTTCCGCCAACATCAATCACTGACATTATTCTTTCCCTAAATCTTCAATTTTAAAAAGACTTCTTACTTCATTTATACCTCTTTAATTTTCCTACATAAACAGAAAAATTTAAGGAAAATTGTAAGAGGTCTCCTCTAGCATCATTTATATTTTTTAATCTTACTTACGACGTGAGCCGTAACCACGTTTTGCCAATTCAAGTTTAGCAATCATGCCTTTATGCACTTCATCTGGACCATCGGCTAAACGTAGGCTACGTGCTTGAGCAAAGAAACCGGTTAAAGGGGTATCGCGTGAAACCCCTGCACCACCATGAATTTGAATGGCCATATCGACCACTTTTTCCAATACACTAGGTGCAACTACTTTAATGGCTGAAATTTCGGTTAAAGCGGCCATATTGCCTAAAGTATCCATTTTATAAGCGGCATACAAGGTCAATAAACGCGCTTGATCAATCGCAACACGTGCTTCTGCAACACGTTCTAAATTACCGCCCAGTTTAAGAATTTCTTGACCAAAAGCGGTACGGCTCATACCACGGTCAATCATCAATTCTAACGATTTTTCCGCTGCGCCAATACAACGCATACAATGGTGAATACGTCCAGGTCCTAAACGTCCTTGAGCAATTTCAAAACCTTGACCTGCGCCACCAATAAAATTGCTCACAGGTACACGAACATTATCGAAACTGACTTCACCGTGACCATGTGGTGCATCATAATCACCAAATACAGGTAACATACGTTCAATTTTAACACCTGCCGTTTCAACAGGAACTAAAACCATAGAATGTTGATGATGACGATCTTTAGTCTCATCTGGCGTATGTGCCATAAAAATAATAATTTTTGCGTTTGGATCACCTAAACCCGACGACCACCATTTACGACCATTTAAAACAATTTCATCACCAAAGACGACTGCTGTAGCTTGCATATTGGTCGCATCACTAGAAGCTACAGCAGGTTCAGTCATACAAAATACGGAACGAATTTTTCCATCTAATAGTGGCATTAACCATTGTTGTTTTTGTGCTTCACTACCGTAACGCCACAATACTTCCATGTTGCCACTGTCAGGTGCATTGCAATTAAATACGGTAGGTGCAATTAAACTGCGTCCTGTAAGTTCAGCAATATGCGCATATTCTTGAACAGATAAGCCCTGACCTAATTCAGTATCGGGCAAAAACATATTCCAAAGCCCCGCTGCTTTAGCTTTGTCTTTTAGCATCTCTATTTGTGCAGGCCATTGCCATTTAGTCCAATCACCACCTTGATTTAACTCATGAACTTCATTCCAAAAATCTGTTTCAATGGGTTCAATTTCATTTTTTATAAAGGCTTTCGTCCGTTCAATATAATCTTGCGCACGTGCTGATAATTCAAACATCTCATGATCCCTTAAAATATTATGCTAACTTCGCTTTACAACAACATAACCTCAAAACTATTATGAACAAAATGATTTAATTCCATATTTCACTATGAATAATATTCATCATAAAACCGTTTTAGACATGGCTGTCTTTCATAAAATTGACATCAATTTATATCCATTGTTTATTGCTATTTTTGAACAAAACAGTATTTCTAAATCTGCACAGTTACTCTGTATTAGTCAGTCCGCAGCCAGCCATGCCCTGCAACGACTACGACAACATTTGCAGGATGATTTATTTGTCCGTGTTGGCAGTCAAATGTTACCGACACCATTTGCTGAACGGATTTATCCTATAATTAAAAATGCATTGGTTGCTATTCAAAGTATTTCTTTACAAAAGCAAAGTTTTGACCCGAGCATGGTACAAACACTCAAAATAGCCATTCATGATGAAATTGAACCGATTATTTTGCCAAAACTAGTTGAGCATTTTCATCAACTCAATTTAGAGGTGCAATTTTTTAGCATTAAGTTAGACCGTAAAAATGTGCTAACCGATTTGGCCACGCAACAAATAGATTTTGTAATTGATTTAGAACAAAATTTTGCTGATAAAATTCAATTTAAAAAATTGGTACAAGACCAATTTGTCGTGTGTACTCAACAGCAAAATATGACGGCTGAAATTTATTTTGCTTTACCACATATTGGTGTCTCTTCGCGACGTACAGGTGTACTCGTTGAGGATATTTATTTAAATCGTAAACAATTCTCTCGTCAGATTTTTTTACGCTGCCAACATTATTCAACAGCTTTACAAATTTTAGCGCAACAAGCCGCTGTCATTTTGACCATTCCTAAAAATATGCTTGCTCATTTACATATGGCAGAATGTTTAAACATTTTTGAGGTGCCTGTAGAACTGCCGAATATTAATATTGGAATGTATTGGCATAAAGATGTGCAGGAGAATGCAAGGCACCAATTTTTAAGGAATGAAATTTTAAAAATTTTTGCTTAGGCTATTTATATATGATTGTTAAATCTGTTTAAGTTATTTTAAATGACTATTCTTCATTGCTTTGGTTTATTTATCCTTTAGCTTTATTTCACATTGAAGCTGTTGTTTAAATAAGCAAAAGGCTGAATTAACAATATTTTCAGCACCATTTGCCTATTTATTCAGCTCTTATTTTTTGCGATTTCAATTAAACTAATCCCTCATTTCTCTCTTTTTATTGCTGAATTTAGACTGAATTTTTCAAACTAATTTCAACAAAGTTTTCTTTTATGTTGGCAAATCTCTCCCCTGTTTGGCTTATGGTTTTAGGCTTCATCTGTTGTCTAATTTTTTTATTTATTTTCCGCAAAATTTATACTTTTTTAAGTATTTTTTTTAAGCCTTTTAAAAAGGGAAAAAGCTATTATTGCCGCGTCACCGCCATTAGTGATGGCGATACTCTCACCTGCCATCGCTTAAACTTCCGACGTTCAGAAACCAAATTACGTTTTGCCTACGTCGATGCACCTGAATCAAGTCAGGCTTATGGCAAAGAGTCAGCACGTCTAATTAAAAGTATGGTGCACAAAAAATGGGTACGGATAAAAATTACCGATATTGACCGTTATGGGCGCTGCGTGGGGATTATTTACCGCTATCGTAAAAGTATGAATGAAGAAATGGTCAAACGTGGAGCGGCTTGGGTATATGAAGAATATATCAAAGATAAAAAACACCTACACTATATGATGTCACTGCAAGACAAAGCCAAAAAGCAGAAAAAAGGCTTATGGAAAAGTAGCCGTCCTATACGTCCAAGTGTCTATCGTAAACAAAGCAAATAGAACTTATCAATAATCAAAGTTTAAATCTGTAAAATGCGCCAATTCATTATGAATGATTTGGTGTAACACCCTCATCTACATGAATAGAAATTTATAATGAATGAACACTGCGTCTCGCCTTAAAATATCAAACGCCCAATGAAAGACATCAGGCGTTTGATTAAAATAGCTCAATCCTTATTTTAGGGCTAAAGACTCAAATTATTTAAAGACTTTAAAACGCACAGTATCATCTATATAAGCTTTGTCTTTAGCTTCACCTTCAACAGAACCAAAAACCAACTGGGCACGAAGTTTCCAGTTTGCAGGAATATCCCATTCTGCATGTACTTGCTCATCGACAATTGGGTTGTAATGCTGAAGTGAAGCACCTAAGCCGTCCGTATGTAATGCAGTCCAAGTGGCAAACTGTGCAATTGCAGTTGAATGTTCTGCCCACACTGGAAAATTATCTGCATAAGATGGGAACTGCTCTTGCAAGCCTTGAATCACATCTTGATCTTCAAAAAATAAAACCGTACCCACACCTGCCGCAAAGCTATCCATTTTGGCATCAGTTTTTGCCGCAGCGTCGGCGTCTTTTGCATAAGATTTTAATTTTTCTTTCACAAAGCCCCAAAATTTTTCATGCTCGGCATTAAATAAAATGACAGCACGTGACGATTGTGAGTTAAACGATGATGGGCTTTGCTTAATAGCATATTGAATCAAATCAGTTAAATGTTCTGGACTTTGCTCTACATTTTTACCTACAGCATAAATTGTACGGCGTTTATTAATTAAATCTAAAAACTGATTCGACATTTGATGAAATCCTGTAATATTTTCTCGGGAAGATTTTAAACAACCTGCAAACACTATTAAGAAAATGTGAACTATCAACTTTCATAACAATACATATGTAAACATGTTGTGGTCATACCATATGCAATAATAATTCCAATATCTAGTACATTTTATTGATAATTAAATCTTTAATTTTTTATATAAAATATTTTATTTAATTTAAATATCTTGATTAGCCGCAAAATAACATTAAAAAATCCTCCAAAATTGGAGGATTTTTACAATACTTTATTGAATTTTAGAATTTCACATTCAAAATACTTTGTGAGACTTTATTCTTCCAAAGATCACGTAAAGTCGGTAAATAGAATTTTTCACCAATTTCAACCAACTCGGCATCAATCAATGCATGAATTTCGTGCATAAATAAATAATCCAATTCGACTGTTTTCAATTTTTTATTGGTTTTAGCAAACGCCTTACGCTTTTGTTGCGCAGTTTTAACCAATTGATCGGCATAATTCTTATTTTTAAATTGAGAAATCGCATTTAAGCGTAATTCAATTACACCCCAACCGGTTAATAATAACTTGAACAACTCAAAATCTTCTGTGGTTGATTCCCAAGTCATTTCATCCAAATTTTCATCATTCGGAAGAACAGGAAGAAGAAGTTCCATGATACTCGGAAAAATCTTTTTAAAATTCAAAATAAATTTAACAGGATGCTCACCCGGATAATCCTTAAATTGCACCTTTTTCTGAACATCTGTTAAATAAATATCTAGCATTAAAAAAAACCTTATATAGAGCACTGTTTTTTATAGCTTTATTTTTCACCTTGCAAAATGAATGCAAAATAGAAACAAAACAAAAACATAAAAAGAAAAGCATTTTAACAATTATGACATTTTATTCAATGCTAATTCATTTATTTAAAAGAGCATCTACAGAATAAGATGAAAGACTGGGTAGATATTAAAAAAACTGCCCTTTCAGAGGGTCTGTTTTGTTATTTTAGTAATGCAAACCTTTGATATGGGTGCCAATACAGATACAGACTCATTGGCAGCAGCATAAATATAAGAGCTAAACATGGGAGTTGATAAGATTACTAACCAAATTTTGTTAGGTGGAAAATACATCATTAAAGCTATCACCAAATGATAATGATAATGATAATGATAATCACTACATATTAATTATCATTTACAACTCTACACAAAAATTATTTAATTGCATGAATAATCACAAAGAAACCATGACAGTGCGCTGAACCCCATCATGGTTTCGGATGAAATATTGATACTTATGGGGAAATTTCAAGCATTTTGCATAACGACTATTATGTTGAATGGAAGATGTTGACTGATTATTATCTAATTTTTATTATCATTTTAAGAGTTCAATTTGACTCATAAAATAGTGGAATAGAAATCAACAGCAAAAGTAGCTTTAAAAGTTGTAAAGGAAAAACTCAGAGATAAGAAATTAACGATCGGTCTATGTAAGTTTCATAGTCAATTATTAGGGGTAAATATTTTTATATTATTTTCAATTTTAGGCAAAAAACAACCCCCTCATATGTATTGCGAACAGTTGCCTCTCCATCATGTAATACCATAATAGATTTAACAATTGCCAACCCCAACCCACCTGTTTTGGCTTTGGCATGCCGACTAAAGTCAATTTGATAAAAACGCTCAAATAAGTAATTTAAATGTTGCTCTTCTATGTGAACGCCATTTGTTAATATCTCTATATAAACATCATTTACATCTAATTTTGTAGAAATGACAATATTCTGCTTTTCAGTTCCATAATCAATTGCATTGATCAAAAGATTTGATAAGGCCCTTTTCAGTAGATCGATATTGCCATGCGTTCGAACATTCTTATCCAACTTCAGAACAAATGACATTTTCTTATCTTCTGCTAAGAATTCAAAATAATCTACCAACTCTAAAATAGTGCGATATAAATCAACTTCTTCTTTTTTTATAATAAAATTGCCATTTTCAGAACGAGCAATAAATAACATATTGTCGATCATCTTGCTTAATCGCTCATATTCTTCAAGATGTGAATATAGAAGTTGCTCCAGTTCTTGCTGTGGCCGAGAATGCATGAGAACAATTTGTGTTTGGCCCATTAAATTATTTAGAGGTGTTCTGAGTTCATGTGCAATATCTTCAGAAAATCGAGCTAATTGATCATAATTAATCTGAATTTTTTCCAACATACTATTCATAGCTGAACGCAACTTCTCCACCTCAACAGTCGTACTTTTAGTTTCAAATCGTTGCTGTAATTGAGTACCTTGGATTTTATTAGCTTGTTCTATTAAATTATTTAAAGATTTAAGTAAGTACAAACCAATCCAACGACCAAGCAAACTGGCCATCACAATGCCTAGCAAACTATAGAAAATTAATTTCCATAAATATTGATTTAAAGTAAATTGTGTTTCATCTAATTGCTTTCCAGCAATAAGTTGATAATGTTGATTTTTAAATATCACCGTTTTATAGGCCAAACGAGTTGTCGATAATTTAGGTTTATTATCGACAAACATTATAGATTTGGTTTCACCCATGTCTGGGATAGAAACTTTTAGCGGGTTAATGTCGATTAAGGTGTTGTTATTATTCTTTAAAATTAAAAGGTTATCTTCTTTTCCGACCATATTTTCATATAAATTCGGGTGTTGCACTAAAATTTGGAAACTTTCCTGATCTTTTAAAAAAACTTCAATACGTTCAATACGTGCAGCTAAATTCTGATCACGCTGCTCAGCCAACATCTTCTGCATATTGTGATAAGAAAGCAAACCAACACTCAAAAACACAATACAAGAAATAAGACTAAAAGCGATGCTTAAACGTGTAGCCAATGTCCAATTATTTAGATATTTTTTCATTTATTCGTACTTAATCGATATCCCATACCACGAACCGTATGTATTAATTTTGGCTGAAAATTATCATCAACTTTGGCACGTAAACGCCGAATAGCAACATCGACAACATTGGTATCTGTATCAAAATTAATATTCCACACTTCAGAGGCAATTTGAGATCGGGTTAATAACTCACCTGTGCGTTGCATTAATAAATGTAAAAGCGAAAATTCTTTGGAAGTTAAATCGATTTTTTTCTGGTTCCGGTATACGGTATGCTCAAGTCTATAT
Organism: Acinetobacter sp. ANC 4973; assembly: GCF_002135275.1. NCBI lineage: Bacteria > Pseudomonadati > Pseudomonadota > Gammaproteobacteria > Moraxellales > Moraxellaceae > Acinetobacter > Acinetobacter sp. ANC 4973. The sequence continues at coordinate 56,294 of NZ_NEGM01000014.1, read as the reverse complement.
AAGATTAGGTCTTCAACTTGATAATATTCAGATTCGACTTTCACGCTTCGTCGCAATAGGCTTTTGACTCGCGCTAATAATTCAATATAAGAAAATGGTTTGATTAAGTAATCATCTGCACCTAAATCCAAACCCTTAACTCTATCTAAAACATGATCTTTGGCAGTTAACATGAGTACTGGAATTTTAGAAAAAGTTCTTAAGGTCTTTAATATCTGCCAACCATCAATTTCAGGCAACATGACATCTAAAATCACTAAATCAAATTTTTTTTCCTGCAGCAATGTTATAGCGGTTAATCCATCATACGCAATAGAGCATAAATAGCCTGATTCATTTAAACCTCTTGCCAAAAATTGAGCAATTTTCTTTTCATCTTCAACAATAAGTATTTGCATATAAGCATATTATATTGGTTTGTCTGTTTATATATTACAAATCCGTAATCTGATTGTCATGCAATAGTGATTTTATTTTATATAAGCTAAGTGATCTCTTCATTTAACTTAATAGAACTTATGAAAAAACTTCTATTTATTCCTATAATTTTATTTAGTTCAATGACATATGCTACACCTAAAACCAATTATGTCATGGATTTGAATCTTGCTAATCAACTTGCAATGAATGTTATGCAAGCTTGTACTCATCTTACAAAACCTGCCGCAATTGTCATTCTTGACCAAGGTGGTAATGAGATGGTGAGTCAACGTCATGAAACCATTGGTATTCATAACTTAGTAGCAGCACAAAGAAAAGCTTTTACTGCTTACTCAAGTAAAGTAAGCACCTTACAATTTATGCGCAATGCGCAGAACAATTTAGATTCACAGAACTTAACTAGCATACCTGAATTATTACTTTTAGGTGGAGGTGTCCCTGTGATTTATAAAAGTCAGATATTAGGTGCAGTCGGTGTCGCTGGTGCAGGTGGGTCAATTCAAGATGACCAATGCGCGCAACAAGGTATAGCCACAACGCTGAAACAAATTTAAATCAATATTATTATAGGTTTTTCCATATGAAAAAGTCACTTTTAATCGCCAGCAGTTTATTTTTTTCAAGTTGGGTTATGGCTCAAAATCCTTTAAGCGTACATGTGCTTAATTTAGAGAGTGGACTCCCCTCATCAGATGTAAAAGTCACCTTAGAAGAACAGAAAAATGGTAAATGGATTCAAATTTCAGAAGCAAAAACCAATGAGCAAGGTCGTGTAACTGCGCTCTTTCCTGAAAATAAAACCTTCGACAACACTATATATAAAGTAACTTTTAAAACAGGTGATTGGTTTAAAAAGAATAAGCAAAATTCTTTCTTTCCAGAAGTTCCTGTAATTTTTCAAACAGACGGTTCAGTAAAGCACTATCACATACCATTACTTCTTAGCCCTTACGGATATTCAACATACAGGGGGAACTAATTCAGTAGTTTTAAAATTTGGCGTAAGCGAATGACAGAAAGTGAGACTAAACACTTCCAGTTACATCCACTGGATATCTGTCGAGCCTATTGCAGTCGCCAATATAAACATTGATAAGTATTTATAATAGCGTTTTAAAATTTTGTTAATGGGCGCTTGTGCTATCTTTCAGATATAAACTATTAAGGTATATAAAATGAATATACTATTGAAATCAATGTATAAGTTTGCAACATTTGGAATATTTAGTTTTATAATTTCAGTTACTTCTCATGCCGAAACGATTGCTCCACAAGCTGTCGATAAAATTGATATTAAACAATATGCAGGTAAGTGGTATGAAGTTTCTCACCTACCAATGTATTTTCAACGTAAATGTGTAGCAAACACCACGGCTCAATATAGTATAAATAACAACCAGACTGTATCGGTATTAAATAGCTGTCGTACAGCAACTGGTGAAGTTATTAGCTCAAAAGGTATTGCTTATCCGCAAAACCAAGGTAATAGTAAACTTAAAGTAAGCTTCCTACCAAAAGGGCTAAGATGGTTACCATTCACTAAAGGAGATTATTGGGTTCTACGTATTGACCCTGAATACAAAGTTGCTTTAGTAGGTGGTGAAAGTAATAAATACTTATGGATATTGTCACGTGATACAAAAATTGATGAAAAAATCTATCAATCTTATTTAGATACTGCAAAAAGCTATGGTTATGATGTGAGTAAATTGGTCAAAACACCTCAATAGTTTTTAGTCAAAATTTTAAAATTAATATAATAACATTATGAATAACAGCCCTCACATTGAGGGCTTTTCAACGATTAACAAAGCTTTTATCTTCTTACAACCATTCTTTCTAAATTTTATATGTAATCCGATCTTCAAATATGATAATCAAATAATCGTAAATATGATCTGAATAGCCATAATAAATAAACAAACTACCCCCGCTACATAAGCAATAGTACGCCAAGGCTGAATAGAGTTCAGATACGTAATCGTATGAATAACTCTAAAAAATGTAAAAATACTAAATAACCATACCGTCATAGTATAATTTGTATTTAGTACAATACATAAACCACCTAGAACCCAGAATAATGGAATATTTTCCAAATCATTCAACCATGCTTGGTGAGCCCTAACAACTTGTGGAAGTTCTGTAGTTTGAGCAGCAACTTTTAAAAAACCTGCATCTTCAACATTCCTAAAAGCTTTATTTTTAATTCGATGAAATCCTTGATAACAAGAGATTGCGAACATTTTAATAAAAAGCAATAACGTACATAATGCGTAAACATGCAAAATATTATCCATGCATCCCTCTTAAAACAAAATTAAAATTTATTATTCATACCCTTCTTTATCACGAAATTCGATAAAAATCGCTTGAATTTTTAAAACTATCTCAAATATTTAGCAGGGCGAAAACAACGGTGTAATTTGTAGTCTAAATAATGAGTATCCGCATTACACGTAAACTCTAATATGCACCTTTATGGATAATTTCCTCTTGAGAGCACTCAAATTATTTATGGCTGAGAATCGCCTTGTGCTGCTGATTTTTGGTGCCAGTACATCGCTTCCTAATTACCCTGCCACACGCTTCCCATAGGAATAATTTCCCCAAGATTATTTGAGCACTGGCTTCTCTCTATATCACCAATATTCCAGTTTTTTTAAAAGAGTCTTAATTTTCAAAAGCAAAATCCATAGAGAAACTCCCCCTAATGGAAGATATATACTTTATAAAGTTTCATTATTAACATTTCTTATAAAATAAGATTGCATGGGAAATAAAAATAGTTGAAAAACTTGAAAGGAAGAATGATCTAATGATATTTATCACCTGCAAACTAAAAAAGAGATAGATAGATGTATATTGGGAAATTAGCTCTGGTGACAGGTGTAACACAAAAAGCGATTCGACATTATGAGAACTTGGGTTTAATCCCAGCACCAGAGCGTAAAGGTAATTACCGTTTTTATAAACAGTTAGATATTCAGTTAATTAAAATGATTAAACAGGCACAGGCCGTAGGTTTTAGTCTTTCGGAAATTGCTACACTGGCAGAAATTAAAGCTCAAGAAAAGCGATTTCCGCTAGAAATAGCTCAACAACTTCTTAAAGATAAACATCTGCAAATTTTGCAGAAAAAAGCTGAGTTAGAGAGAATAGAAAAAGATTTACTTTTCTTAGAGCAAGAGCTTACAGAAATGTACGGCGCTGAAAAAACATCATAGATAGCAAGAGATTCTTTTAGAAATACTCTTGACTCTCACCTTAGGGTAAAGGTTTATATTACTTGCCACAGCAAACCGCGAGGGCAAAACATGAATATATTGACATCATTTAAGGGGAAAACAGCTTTAGTTACAGGGGCATCATCTGGTATAGGGATGGGATTTGCTAGAACTCTTGCAGCAAATGGAATTGACTTGGTTATTACTGCACGCTCTGAAATGAAGCTGCAAGATCTGGCACAAGAGTTAAAAACTGCATACGGCATTAAAATTTATGTAATTGTCTTAGATTTAGCTGAAACTAATTCAGTTTATAAATTAACAGAATATTTAACAGAAAATCATATAATAATTGATATCTTAATTAATAATGCTGGTTTTGGAAAATGGGCAAAGTTCTTAGGTGAGCCTTTAAGCAGTTATCACCAAATGCTGACATTAAACATCAATAGCCTAGTCACATTAACCTATTTACTTTTGCCAGCTATGCTTGAAAAAAAACAAGGATTGATCATTAATGTTGCATCAATAGCCGCATTTCAACCACTTCCCTATATTGCAGTATATGGAGCATCTAAAACTTTTGTGCTTAATTTTACGGAAGCGATTGCAGGAGAAAATCTTGATTCAGGAGTAAAATTTTTGGCATTATGTCCTGGCAATACCGCAACAAATTTTGCTCAAGTTGCAAATGCTGATACAGATGGAATGCCAGTTTCAACAGTAGAAACCGTCGTTGATGCCGCTATAAGGGCTTTAGACCGTAATCAGCTATATTGTATTCCAGGGAAAAGAAACTATTTTACAGCTCAGTTCGCCCGTATTATTCCTAGGTTTATAATGCTCAAAATAGTAGAAAACATGTTCAAAAAAAGAGTTATTAAATAGTTTTTATATTGTATAAAATTTATTATTTAACAAAAATTTACTCTTAATTATCAAAGAAATTTCTTACTGGTAGAGGTTTTAATTGGGATGTTGTTATCGTAGATGCAACAGAAATAGTCATACAGCATCCTAAAAAACAGAAGAAAAACTATAATGCTGTACAGCCTTCTATCAGACTGTACAGCAACACACCATTTGATAACATCTACCACTCGGAATACAAAGGATCTTTTCAGGAAAATCCAGTAGAATTTGTAAAGAGCGAAAAGTTACGTACTGATGGATTTATCAATCGGTATCGCAAAACAGCATGGACATTAATTATAATTGCTCTAGTTACATTATTAATCCTGATATTTTTTGATAATTTATCTGTTCATTCTACATGCTTAATTGTTTTATTATTTTAATTTTCAGAGTTGGTTATAGACTACTTTTCAGAAGTAAGAGCTAAAAACTATTCAAAGTATACACATCAAAAAATTGATAACTGGAAAAAATTTAAAAACCTAAAGCATTTAATATGCTTTAGGTTTCGTTGCCAGAAAATAGCAATAAATGTTTGGAGTTTTAAATAGGCTTCATTGTCTGTATAGCAAATACTGCACCAAAATCTATTTTCATGGATGATAGATCCTAGATAAATATATGTTGTTTAGTATTTAAAATTAAAACCGACAAAAGCTGTTCTGCTCATTAATATTTGATCAATAGAACGAGAAACCTCATCACGCTTAGTATTTGTTAAATTTTTAATTCCTGCCTGCATAGAAAAACTCGGATTAAATTGATACTGCCCACTTACTCCAAGAACATGGTAATCATCTGATTTCTCACTTTTCGAAATTGCAGGTACGTATAGCATTTGGCTACCGATATATTGGTAATTTAGATTTAACCCAAGTACATTACTCACTCGCCAATCCCAATTCATACTCCCTGTATGACGAGGGCTATAATCTAACTCTTGGTTAGTATCTTTATTTTTGCCATCTGAATATGTGTAATTCAGCTTAATGCCCAAAGCATCATTAATATCATATTGGCTTTCAAGTTCTACGCCTTTTACTGATGCTGAATGTATATTGGTATAAGTCATTATATTCGGGCGATATCCAGCTCTCCAGCTATCACTCACAATCATGTTTTTAATGTCATTATCAAAGTACATTAAACTTGCATAGAACTGATCATTTTCATACACACCACCAAACTCGTAGCTCGTTGCTGTTTCTGGCTCTAAGTCAGGATTTCCAACAACCTGACACAGCCCACGACAAGCTAATACCGAATATGTAGGATCTGATTGTGAAATACTTGGTGCTTTGAATGATTTACCAATACCACCTTTTAAATTAAATTGGTGAGTTACTTGATAAACACTATAAAAACGTGGACTAAATTCACTTCCAAAGCTTTCATAGTCATCAAATCGTCCAGCAAATGTAAGAGACAGTCTATCTAATTTCCATTCATCTTGGAGATAGAATGCTGTTTGATTCAGAGATAATGACCCATTTAAATTTTGGTTATGTTCTAATTCTGTTTTACGAAATTCGGCTCCACCAGTAACTAAATGCTGTTCTCCAACATGACCACTCACTTGCGCATCAATCGTGTGGTTGATTTGCTGAATATCTCCCGTCTTTTTATACAAATTGGTGATGATTTCTGAGTTATCCATCAAGTCTACGTTTTCATAGTAATAACGCAGTCTACTGTTGATATCATTCCAATTCGCTGAGTAAGTGAGTCCAACACTGGTACGATCCATTTCTTGGATATTGGTTGGGAATGACAAACCGTAGTTGCTCCATGTGGCTTTACGGTCATCTGAACGATGGGTCAAGTCAACATCCAATGTTTGGTTGTCATTAATAAGCCAACTGAGGTTAGAAAGTATGCTAAAGCCTTTGCGTTTTTCTGCAGCATCCGTATCTTTATAGATACTTTGTTCAGAGCGCCAAGCCTGCTGATCTACACCCTCAAGTACTAGATTTGCCAAAAGTTTATTTTCAATCAGGCTGCCACCGATATACGCACTTGCTTTGTGAATTATCCCGTTGTCCCCTTCAGTTGGTAACTCATAGCTATAGTTGAAAGCTGTCTCTAGTTGTTCACTTGGTTTCTTTAAAATAATATTGACGACACCACCCAAGGCATCAGCCCCATAAATTGAAGACATTGGTCCGCGAACTACTTCAATACGATCTACAGCAGCTAAAGGAATAGACGATAAATCAAAATCATTTGAATAGTTCGAGGTTAACGCATCCCTAGAATTAACTCGGCGCCCATTCACCAAAATCAGCGTATAGTCTGAGTCTAAACCACGTATTTTAATTTCTTTACGACCATAAGCAGAGGACGTATTTATGTGAATACCTGCACTCTGCTGTAGAGCATCTGCCAGATCATAAACAGGACGTTTTGCTAGGTCTTCTTGGGTAATAATACTAATGCTTGCTGGAGCACTTTTTTGATCATGTTCTGTTTGAGTTGCTGTCACAGTAATGGTCGCTAATTTTTCAGTAATAGTTTTTTCAGCATGCGTATAACTAGCAAATAAGCCTAGGCCCAATAAACTCTGCATAGTAATACTAAGGATCTTTTTAGAGGAAAGTATTTGATTTGACATAATATAAAAATACAATTGAAATTAAGAATCATTCGCAATTATATGTAAGTGTATAATTTTTGCAACTTCTATTATTTGCGAAATAGTCCTTACTTAACCTACACCTAAAGTTGGACACACACTAAATGCAAACTGTTGATGTCTACATTTATTGCGATGTGTATGTGCTGTCCTACTTAATCAAGATAAATATAATGCCTTCAGCAGTGAGGAATGTCGCATCGACCGCAAATGCATAAAGGTCATAGCGGTACCGAACGCAAAGCTCCCACCATTCTGGAATTTCTTTGAGATGTTGGAAAGCTGATTGAAGTTTGTTTTTATCTTAGGTTTTTCAATTTGTTGTAATTTCAAGCTGTTCCAGCGAATATCTTCACTGATTGATATGACTCTCTGCCTAACGTCTTGTATCTATTCTGTATCGAAAAAATATAAAATAAATACGTTGACTACTCAGATAGTCAAGCAAACCAGCTCAGCGCAGTCTTATTAAAAAAATCCTTGAAATATAAATAAGATATAAAAAATTTAATCGTACATATCGCCACATTTTCATCTCATAACTACCGCAGTGTTAACAGTTTAAAAGGCCATGATGGCTACTCAATAAACATTTCAACGGAAAGAACATGAGCACTCAAAATACTGGATTCAAAGCTTTCTCAAATAAGATTAATTCAACTGCCCCACATCCAGTTCATGCATCTAATGATCCAACTGAAACCGCGCCAAAACCATCAGACGAACCTGAAAAAACAGTTGAACCCGACAAAGATGCACCAAAAGCAAAATAAACTATAAAAACGATGATTAAGTACACAAATCACTGAATATATAGCCCTACTTTTTAAGTGGGGTTTTTGTTTGCAAAATGAAAAATAGATATTTTTATAATAAAAAAACCTAATTTACATGAAGTAAATTAGGTTATAAACTTTAAATCTTTTTCGTTGGTAGCGGGAGCTGGATTTGAACCAACGACCTTCGGGTTATGAGCCCGACGAGCTACCAGACTGCTCCATCCCGCATCAACGAAGTGTCTTTATACGCGTTTAAGATAAGTAATACAAACATTATTAGATATATTTAAAAAATCCTTTATCCATTTAGATATTAAAAAGCCCACTAATAGCTGTGGGCTTTATAGATCGGCATGCTGCGATCTCATGCTTTGCGTTAACTGTCTGAATTAGGCGAATACTCACCTGAATCTATTTGATGGGAATACGCGATTCCTATAACAACTCAAACACTACCGTTCCGCTTACGGATTCGATCAAGCTCACTATAACAGAACCCCTCAACTAAACCGATCTTACCGCCGACTCGGTTTGAAATAGAGGATGAGCACATTTGTATAAAATTAATCTCTTTCTTTCATTTTCTAAAAAAGGTTTAGGTTCCTCTTCCCATTCAGATTTCCTACTGCCAAAAGCTGAATTATTTAAAGTCCAATCAGAAACTAAACCATAAATGAAAGTATTATCAGCAAAAATTAATTTTGATTTATTGCTTGTACTGTTCAGAAATACTTTATGTGTTGGCAGAGAGCCAAATGTACTTATATGTGTATATAAATATTTATAGGTTTCATACATAGTTAATAGCCCTTATAGCAACTCACTATACCAGCAATCAACAATGCCCATTCAGCTAATAAATAACTGGTGCGCCATACAAAAATTGAACTTCTGGTCTATCCCTTCTATCCAGCTGAGCTAATGGCGCATGGTGACGGCTAGATTCATTTCTAAACCAGTTAAGGGATAAAGTAGCCATCAAAAAAAACCTGCATCTTGGGGAAGGTGCAGGCTGGAAACTGGATAACCAGTTAAAGTGGAGAATCATTAACTTGACTATAATAGTAGGTTTTATTTTTTTACCAATCGGTATTATGTTTATTTTTTGTTAAAAAAATCATATTTTCCGATATACTCAAATACTGACATTCAATTTAAATCTCTATCAATTACAAAAGCCCAACTGAGCACATTAGTCACCATTTCAGACCATGACCTAATTAAAGATCACGGCATCTCATGGTTTTCTGTGAAATATTAGTCAGCTTTAGAATCAAATACTAAACGGCAGCATCGTTGGATCTACATCATCAACATTTTGCTCTTTGTTAGATGTGACTGCATACGCGGTAGCAATCTTGTGACTTGCCTAAATCGCTAACAGTCAGCAGCTGCTCTGCTTCATCACACACTGAATCAAACGAGCGATGCCTGTATAGAAATCCTGTGTCCGCTGTGCCTGTAAGATGGCTCGTTGATCACGTTTAGCCAGCTGATTTGCCAGCATATCCACTTGATCTAAAGCATGTTCATTGAGTTGCTGAAGCTGTTCATGGATATTGTCAAAATCACGCACAATTTGCTGTTCTAACATATTCGCAATCATCGCTTCAGAGGGTGATAGCAAGGAAATATCAGTCGCGCTGTCAAAACATGAAATAAGGCCGTCCTGATGTTCTGGTACTGCAAGTCCATCGAACAGCTGACCATCCCCACATTTGTTGTGTAGTTCGGCTGCATGACATAATCATAGCCATAGAAATTGACAGGTACTAAGCTCAGTCCAGAACGGCGATAATCCTGTGCAGAGCTGAAACCACCAGCACGGGTAAGGTACTGCTTACGTGCATATTCCCCTGCATCATTCTCGAAAAACTCTGCTACATGTGTCACATCACCATTTTCTTCCGCATAAGATTCAAGCGTTCTAAATGCTGGCTCTAAATAGACCACTTTGCCATCAATGAGCGTAGATTCAGGCGGGAACTGCCGTAACGGCGGCGGATCTCATGCCCGTTATAGCCATACATAGTTCCTGACTTAATCATTTCCTGAACTTTAGGATGGTTAATCTGATTGATCATTTCTTTCATATCAACATTGGCGCGGTTTTTACCTGAATGCTGGCGACCACGCTCAAATAAGTTGTATTTAATTTTCTTGGTTTTTCGAGCTGTATCAGCCATGAAAAAAGCCCCAATAAGTGATTATTAGGGCTATTTTGGCAATACGGCGCACTGTAGGTTTTGGAATGTTCCAATCAAAACCGTGTAACCATTTTTTACCTTTTGTTAAAAATAATTGAAGGAAAAATTTCTAAATTGATATAGAATTCCTTCAATTTTTTAGAATAGCACTTGCTAAATTCTTATTATTTTTAAATACATACTTTATATTAATTTAAAATTCGGGTAATTCAATAATGCAATTATTAACTTCAAAATTTTCAAAACTAAGTTTGATTTCCCTAATGGGCTTAACTATCTCTGCATGTGGTGAAGGTGGCACAGGTGACAACTACAATAATAGTGCAGCTAATACTTCAATTAAATTTTCAATGCATACTTACGAATTAATAGGTGAAAGAAATGATTCTATGGGAAGGGAGTTATATAAAATATTTAGTGAATCACTAATATTACGTGATAATAATGTTTCAATAACCACTAGAACAGAAGTTGATTTTGAACAACAATACGCTACGGCTGAAAACCCTTATACAGAATATGATTTTACTCTTACTAAAGATAAATTATATGAATCTAACGGTTATAGCCTGCCTCTATATTTAGAAAAAAATAATAAAGGTACTGTCATAACTTCGTATGACCAGCACAAGGGTGGTCTAACTCAAACCATTACATTTAAGACACTTAACCTTTCTAAAAAGAAAATTAACTCTTCGGAAGTAATAAACTCTATTTTCGCTTCTGAAAATCTCAATTCAGAACCAACTGAATTTTTAAAGCTTAGACTTGCCTTTTTCAGATCTACTCAAACTTTTCCGGAGGGAGCTGAGTGTTACCAGTTCTTAAGCACCCAACTTTCCCACTCTACTATTGAGTTTGATAAGAATAACTTAATCAATAAAACATATTCAGCTTGGGTAAGTGAGAGAAAAACTCAGGGTTTAAATGTTATTACAGAACAGTGGGCAAATAAGAATGTTGCTTATGTAAAAAAAGCTGATGGAGAGGTTTCAGATGAACACCAAATGGTCGTAGTGGAATTAAATGGAAAATTATATTTTGGCGATTACACATCAAACGAAAAAGTCGATCTAAGTAAAAATATTGATCCTTCACTTAAATCCGGTTTGTGTTCAGCTTTTGATCAAAAAGCTGCTTATGGACTATATCTAGGCTTTAGAGAATTACCAACTAACCCTTGGTAATAAAATATAAAAAGGCGGGTTTTCCCGCCTTTTTATACTCCCCAGAATTTGCAACTTTCAATTTTAATCACTGAAGTCTATTACCTGATAAACCTTGCCGTATAGCGCTGCACCTATTGAGCTATCCCCCAACTCAACATCTAAAGCCTTTGAATGAACCTTAACCACAACATTGGCAGGAACTAAACGCCGTATTATCGGTGACAGTTCAATAATCTCGGAAGTATCAACGGTATCCTCAATTGAAATACACAAACGACTTGTAAGGAAATGATAATACTACAAATAAAATCAACATGAAAAAGCCAAATGTTCTTAGCATACTGGGCTTTCCTTCATGAATAAGTAGATTATTGACAATACTGACATCACTACCAATCCTTTTCTTTGCATACTCAAAATACATATAATTTCCACTTAACCCACAACACAGCGACGCATAGACATCATTAATATGAAATGGACCGACATTAAAGATGGCTTTTTACACATTGCACAAGAAAAAACTACAGACGATCCAGAAGATGATTTTGAATTATTAGAAGGTGTTGGATATGTGCGAATTAAAATTAATCATGAATTGCAGCGTGTTTTAGGTCGTTGCAAAGATAATATTTTAAGCCCATACATTATTCACAGAGTCCCAAAAGGAAAGACTAAAAACCGTAGTCAAACCAAAGTGGATTGGACACAAATCGAAGCTCAATATGTTTCTAGGGAATTTTTGAATGTAAGCAGAGCAGCCAATGCTTATCCTGAATTAAATGGTCGCCAACTACCAAGTTTTCATGAAATTCGTGCTCTGTCCATTCACTTGCATAAAAAAGCTGGTAAATCAGCCCAAACGTTGGCAGGTTATGCAACTGAAAAAATGACAAAAATTTATGCATCTAGTCATGAGCTTATTTGGAATGATGCAGATGTTGGTATTGATCTTCCCTTTAATACAGATTGATCAACAAACAATAAAGCCACTTTTACAAGTGGCTTTTTAATTAGCTGAACTGCCGAGCAAACTATATGCTAACTCGTTGTTTTCTATAGTGTCCACAATAGCCATTTTTCCTATATTTGAGCAGTAAAACGACATACAAAAGACTATGTAAAACAATTATTTAACAAAAATTAAAATACATGTTTAATAAACATCAAGCATAATCAATCATCAGCAGTTAATTTCTAGTTATATTGTACGCATATATGCATAAGACAAAAACCACTGATGATCAATTGATAAAACTTCAAGCAATCAAATGATTATTTGCTGTTAGGTGAAACCATATTTTCAGGAATCACCACGGCATCAAACTGTTCTGCGGTCACTAAGTTCAATTCAACAGCAACTTGCTTCAAGGTCTTGCCTTCTTTATACGCTGTTTTTGCTACTTTTGCGGCATTTTCATAACCAATAACAGGGTTTAAAGCCGTGACCAGCATCAGTGAGTTATGTAGGAAATAGTCAATTTTTTCACGGTTGGGTTCAATCCCTTCAGCGCAGTGATCATTGAAACTATTACACGCATCACCCAACAGTTGAATAGATTGTAATAAATTAAATGCAATGACGGGCATAAAAACATTTAGCTCGAAGTTACCTGAAGCCCCAGCGACATTAATGGTCGTATCATTGCCCAGTACTTGGGCAACCACCATAGTCATGGCTTCACTTTGAGTTGGATTCACTTTACCCGGCATAATGCTTGAACCCGGTTCATTTTCAGGAATACGAATCTCACCAAAACCACAGCGTGGACCACTGGCTAACCAACGAATATCATTGGCAATTTTATTTAAACTAGCAGCTAAGGTTTTTAAAGCACCTGAAGCAAAAACTGCGGCATCACGCCCGGCTAAAGCTTCAAATTTATTTGGTGCAGTCACAAAAGCCAAACTAGTCAATGTTGCCAACTGTGCTGCTGCTTTTACCGCATAATCAGGATGAGCATTTAACCCAGTTCCCACTGCCGTACCGCCTAAAGGTAACTCATATAAACCCAATAAGGCATAATCTAAACGCTTTAAACCATGATCAAGCTGAGAAACATAGCCACTAAATTCCTGACCCAGTGTTAATGGGGTTGCATCTTGTAAATGGGTACGACCAATTTTAACAATATCAGAAAATTCTTGCGCTTTAGCCGCCAAAGTATCGCGTAAACGTGTGACTGCTGGAATCAGCAATTCATTGATTTGTAAACTGGCTGCCACATGAATGGCGGTTGGAAATGAATCATTGGTTGATTGTGCGCGGTTCACATGATCATTGGGATGTACTGGTTTTTGCGAACCTAAAGGGTTCCCCAGTTTCTGATTGGCAATGTTTGCAATCACTTCATTACAGTTCATGTTACTTTGCGTACCAGAACCTGTTTGCCATACCACCAATGGGAACTGTGCGTCCCAATCACCCAAGATTACTTCCTCTGCCGCATTCACAATATAATGTGACAACTCATGAGGGATTTGATCTAACTCAGCATTGGTGATGGCAGCCGCTTTTTTGACTAAGCCCATCGCCCGAATCATCGCTCGTGGTAAGCGCTCTTGCCCAATTTTAAAGTTTTGCAAACTACGCTGTGTTTGCGCGCCCCACATTGCCTCACTCGGAACTTCAACCTCGCCCATAGTGTCATGTTCAATACGTGTTTGCATGATTAACCTCATTTCCCTGTAATTTTATAGCTTTGCTCTTTCATTATGTTTTGACACATTCAAATATTTTAATCAAACAAATTATAATTGTAAATGATTATTATTTACATACTGTTTCTAACATCCAAAGCGTTCTAACGTCCTATTAATGTTTGTTGATAAAAGCGCCAAGCATCTTCTATGATTTTGCTGATGTTGCGTTTAGGTTGCCATTTTAAAATTTGATGTGCTTTTTCTGAGGTTGCAGCAATCTGATCGAGTTCAGCAACGGGATAAAATTGCGCCTCGATGGTTTTAATGTCGACTTGAGTGACTTTGGAAATTTCCTTTAGCAAAGCAGCAATCGAGATACTTTGCCCTGAAATATTAAAGGCTTCACATACATATTGTTGACCTCTTAACCACTCTAAAGCTGCAATAATGGCATCACAACTGTCTAACACATGTAAGAAACCACGTTCAACCGTATGATCGTTTGTTTGGGCTTGCTGACGTAGTTCAATATATTCGCGTTGCCCTGCTGCAACCTGTAATGCCAAAGGAATAATATTTTTAGGCAAGGGTGCAACAAATTCACCTAATACTGCATGTTCAAATGCACCCGCAATATTACTTAGTCTTAAAATGGCAATTTTCCATTCATTGTCCGTCAGCGCTGTATCTCGTATAATTTCTTCAACCATTTGTTGTGACTTTATATACGGATTGGGATAAGCATATTTAAACGGGGTATCTTCTGACAGGGTTAAACTTGACTGTCCATAGACTGCCAAACTGGACAAATGGATGAATGTTCGGATGCCTGTACGCTGCATAGCACGCAGTAAGCTCATAATACAACTGACATTATCGTTATAATATTCAAGTGGCTTAAGCGCAGATTCTTCTATCGATTTAAAACCAGCAGCATGAATGACCGCTTCTATAGAATATTGTTCAAAAACTTTATTTAACGCAGGTGTATTTCTAATATCAATTTTGACAAATGGCACATATCTGCCTGAAATATATTCAAGTCGTTCTAATGTTTGTAAATTTGCATTGGATAAATTATCCACAATAATGACTTCTTGCCCATGCGCCATTAAGCTTAAAGCAATATGTGAACCTATAAAGCCTAAACCACCAGTCACTAAAATCATTGTTTAGATACTCCCTATAATAATCAGCATCTTATGTTTTATTGGTGTAATTTTGGCGTTATTGCCAACTTATCCACATATATTAAAAACAAAAAAAAGACTCAAAATTTCTCTTGAGTCGACTAATTTGCAAGAGCATTATAACACCATCTTACAGGTTCGGAATATTGCATGTGTTGCAGTTATGGCTATTAACTGTATGTTATTTATGACAAGAAATAACATACAGTTATCCTGCGCAAAATTGGGCGGATATTGTCGATAACTGGGACAGTGAATTAGGATGAACCTAAAATCAAGAATAAACTGAGCTATGTTTATTTGATTATAAAATCTCACTGCTGTATATTCTAGCGCTTCATTTTGATAATAATATACGGAAAATCATATAGATGATTAAAACTACACTTTTAGCTATATTGCCTCTTACTTTAATACTTAGTGCTTGTGGTGGTGGCTCATCAGGTTCAGGTCAAGAAAATACAGTTAAACAGCCAGAGTCACCGCCCTCAAAAGTAGAATCTAGTCCAATGTTTACACAAGCAGGATCTGTATATACTTTTGATATTTCTAGCTCTGGGCTTAATAATCGTTTCACTCATACATTGATGAATGATGTTATTAGTCAAACATTAACGAATACTAAACCATCTCAAATCCTAAATAGATCCTCATTTGGTGATAGATATTTTTTAGATCAGAATAAAGTTTATATTCAAAAAGACATATTAGATACTCCTATAAACCAAGCAGCTCTAACTAATTACTTCATTTCAGATAATGGGGCTACTCTGGTTACTTCTTTTTATAATACTGAAGGCGTTAATCCAACGATTAGACATGCTATGTCTTATAAGAGATATGATGTTTCTGGGTTAAAAGTAAAAGATTATATTTATAAAAAGTTATTAACGAGCACAACCAATCCAACATCTGCTGCAGCTTTGAATGCCAGTACCACGCTATTTCCTGAAGGTTCAGTTGTGTTTATTCCTGGAGAAATTACTAACCTAGATGAATATTATGAAATATTCGCAGATTCTGGCGTGTCCTATAGTAGTTTTAATGCTGTCCCTAATATTGCCAACTACCCATTAAGCCGAACTTTTGGCGGTGTGGAAATTCGATATTCAAACTCCACTCCCTTAGGATATGCTTCATATAATGGCAAGGTTTATCAAGCATGGCTCTATCCTAAGAATTATAAAGTGATTTTCAATCAAGGTAATAATTATTACTATAATTCGATTGCTGCAGATGTAGTGGGTAGCGAACTTGTTAATTCATGTGGTACAGGAGAATACACAGACTTTAATACTGGTTGTGTTTTCTAAAAAAGCATTATAAATGTAAAAAGACCTTTTAAATTTAAGCAAAGCCCTCAATTGATCTGCCCCCAATAAGTTGGACGGTTTGATTAAGCAGCCTTTAAGGACTGAGTTCTGTACTCCACAGGACTCAGTCCTTTTAATTTAACCTTGATTCGATCATGGTTGTAATATAGCTAAATACCAAATAAATGATCACAGTAATCTTTAAACAATTGATCAATATCTTTAACTCTAAACTTATTTCTAATCGACTTTACTCGTGACCACATTTTTTCTATTGGATTTAAGTCCGGGCTATACTTAGGAAGCCACACAATGTAATGCCCTGCACAGCGAATCAAATCCTGAAGCCGTTTCCCCTTGTGAAAGGTGGCATTATCCATAATCAAAACACTGGTTTCTTTCAGCTTGGGCAATAAATCCTGTTCAATCCAACATTCAAATACCGCTGTGTTCACTGAACAATCAAATACCGCTGTGTTCACTGAACAATCAAACACTCCAACTGTAAGCAATCTATTTTCGATTAATGCACCGATCGCATTGCTACAATTTTTTAACTGCCAGTTAAATTCACCTACAGCCCTTGCTCCTTTGCGGCTATAACTATGTGATCGCGTACTTTCACTTTGAAAACCACTTTCATCTATATAAACCAGAGGTAATTGTTGTTCTAAACACTCAATTAAATTTTGAAATTGCCAGCGTTGATTTTGATCTGCTTTAGGATGCCTTAATGTCTTTTTTTACGCGATATTCCTGCGCCATGTAACGCATTAAATACCGCATGGGTACTGACACCAAAACGTTCTGCCCGTTCACTGATGTAATCATCAGGGTATTGTTCAACATCCTTCAATATTTGATCTCTGGTGATTTTCATTGGACGCCCAGAAATAGGTTTACTTACAGTGGATTTTTTCCAATTCTGAATCGTCTGTATACAGACGTTAAAATGCTGTGCTGCTTTTCGCACAGACATTTTATCTCTAGCCATAATTTCTATGACTTTGTCTTTAAAATCTTTTGAATATGGATAATGCGACATTTCATAAAGGTAAAAGACTGCAAGAACTACTTCAGAAAGCAGGTCATTACCTTGTATGGTTGCCTAAATATAGTCCTGACTTAAATCCGATAGAAAAAATGTGGGCTCAAGTAAAATCAGTTAGGAAAAAGTTTAGAGTTAAAGATATTGATAAATTATTTAAAAATTACTGTGGTGACTTATTTGGAATTTAGCTATAGTTTTTTATTTTCTACACATATCTGCCAAACTGCATCCATCCATTCTTGTAGAGGTTCACTATCAATTTGACGAATATCCAAGACAATCCGCTGGAAAGCACGTGCTTCATTGTCTGTAATCTGACAAGCTACTCCTTTTCTCAAACACTGCTCACGAAAATTCTCATCACTCATGTATCTTACAATCAACTCTTCTCGCTGTTGCTGAGTAAGCTTACGCATTGGTAGCGACTTAAGCTGGCTTTATCCCTTGTTCAAGACTAGACTTACCTGTTTTAAGTTCTAGTAATTTGGTGCTCGCATTCTTTGGCAGTGTCTCTAGTCGCTGAGTATCGCTTGTTTTCAAATGTGACAGTGATACGCCAACTTGACCCGCGTTGTATTGATTTTGGTAGTTTCATTCTTTGTGCAGATTGCCTTTTTATTTTATCAATAAAGTAAGAAAAGGAAAAAAATGCGGATGATTTCATGCATATAAAAGAAAGGTATTGATACTTTTTAAATTTCAGATACTTAATAAGATGCTGTTTTTAAATAATTATTTTTATAATAATTTTAATATTTGGTTCCAAATTCTTTAGATACCACCTAAAATCATTGTATACTACCTTTTTCTTATGAAGTTTGGATGCATCAACATTGGATTGGGCATTCCTAAAGTGAATTTCGATGAGTACCTTATTACTAATTACCTCCGCACCAACCTCGATCTATGCTTGGCATGCGCTTGGCTTAGCACAAGCCTTATACACTAAAAAGCAAGCATTTCGCGTTTTTTTCTATCAAGACGGCGTTTCCGTAGCGAATACTTTACAGTGGGTTCCTGATGACCAACGTAATTTGACTCAAGAATGGCAAAAGTTAGCCATTCGCTTACCCGTTTGTGTCAGTGCTGCATTGGCTCGCGGTATTACCGATCAAGAAAATGCAAAACGACATCAGATTAGCCAACACAACCTTGCTCATGGCTTTGAATTGGTTGGGTTGGGCGAACTTGCCGATGCAGTACAGTCAACACAACGTCTTATTCAATTCTAAGATGTTATTTTTGTGAATTTGTTGCTTTTAAAAGGTTAATTGTGTGAAATCTGTACTCGTTATTCTAACTCAAGCCAATCTTGTCAACTTGCACGTGCATGAAAGCTTATCGGCAACCATGGTTCTAGCTACTTTTGGTTGTGAAGTCAAAGTCTTACTCCAAGATGGGGCTTTAAGTTTATTAAATTCAGAATTACAATTTGAACAAATGAAACATGCATTTAAAGTCGCATCGAATATGGTCGATAGCTTTGAGTTTTACGACCTTACCCCAGTTTTGGTCGAAAATCAGCATAAAGATGCTTACTTTGTGACTCAGGCGCAACAGGATATTGAGTTTATTGAGCTGAATAGCGAGTTCATTCAAAGTTTTGATTTTGTACTGTATTGGTAGAAGAGTAAAATAATCATGTCAAATAAAAGCTTATATTTGCTACAAAGTAGTTTTTCAGCGACTCCTGCTGTAGTGGCAAAATTAGAAAAAATGTATCGCCCTGAAGATAGCGTAGTTTTAATGGGTGAATCTGTTTTGCAGTTTGAGCAACCTTTTTTGCAACAATTGAATTGTATTTATGTACTTGATACCGATGCAGAAATTTTAGCGGGTAAAGACGTAAAGAATATGCAAATTATTTCTTATGCTGAATTTGCAGATATTTGCTTAACTCATACCCGTTGTATTCGTTTGAACTAATTTGAGATTAATAATGAATTTAGAACTCGATCAAGATGGTCACTTAGTCGATTATACGATTTGGAATGAAACGGTTGCGCAAGAATTAGCAAGTAGCCTGAATTTAGAACTGACCGCATGGCATTTTGAAGTCTTACATGCAGTACGCCAATTTTACGCCCAGTTTAGTCATTCACCTGCGACTCGCCCACTGATTAAATTCCTCATGAAAACAGTAAGTACCGACATCAATAATGCAGTGTTACAAGACCAATTTAATACTGGTTTGGTGGCGCGTCATTTAAGCCGTTTAGCTGGTATTCCTAAACCTCCTAATTGTTTATAAATTTTAGCGCTTAGGAAGTGATGACACTTTAAATTGTACTTCACCTCCTAAAATCTCAAATCATTAAAAATGAATTTTATCCTGATTTTCCTCAATAATTTTTAACCATGCCCGTGTCGCAGGACTCATTGCAACTGTGGTATTCCAAGCCATGCTCAGCGTCCAGTTTAAATTGGGGTTTTCCAACACACTAATATTGTATTTTTCTGCGTCCAACTGTTCACAATAAATTTTCGGTAATAATGCTATTCCAACATCGGATTCAACCATTTTGGCAATAAAGTCCCATTGGCTACTTTTACACACCACATTGGGTTCAAAACCAGCATGATTTGCTGCATGTATAATCAGATGATTTAAGCTAAAGGTATCGGCATACAATAAAAATGATTCTTCTTTTAATTCAATTAAAGAAACACTTTTTCGGTTTTTCCATTGGCTTTCTTTACGTGAGAGTAAACATAAGGGTGAATCCATAATAGGAATACCGCTTAATATTGGCTTTAAATGACCGAGTAATATACCGACATCAATGGTTTTCGCCAAAATTGCATCTTCAATACTCGTTGCGCCCACTTCTAAAAAACTCAGCTCTATATTGGGATATTGCTTATGAAATCTAGCAATTAACGTACTCAATAACACTGAACCTAAAGGGGGTAAGCCTAATGTTAATTTTCCTTGTTTAAGGTGACGAACTTGAGCCACGGTTTCAAATATGCGTTGTTGTTCTGCAAGTATAACCAAAGCATGTTGATAAATTTGCTCGCCCATATAAGTCAAGGTCACATCTCTTTTTCGCCCTGCCTCACCTTTATGAAATAGCGGTACTCCCATTTCTTGTTCTAAATGATGAATGGCTTTACTAATGGTCGGTTGAGTGACACACATTTCCTCTGCTGTCCGTGTGAAACTTTGTAGCTGCACAATTTTTACAAACATCGTCAGACTTTTAATATCCACAAATATTCCATTTAGGCATAATCTTTTTTTTATTATTCATAATATAACACTTTGGTCAAATCTAAAATAATCTCACGCTTTTAGATCAACGTAACATGTCTACTTCAATACTCCCCACCAAATTGCGCCATCTCGTTCAAGTGCTGCTACAACTGAGTTTACTTATCGTGATTTGGTGGATCGCATCCATAATTCAGCAGCAATTTAATTTACCGATTTCCGCAGGTGTGATTGGTCTTTTACTGGTTTTATTGGCGTTGTTAAGTGGCATATTTAACTTGCAATGGATTAAAACAGGATCAGATTTTATTCTTGGCGAATTGGTTCTCTTATTTATTCCATGTGTGGTCGGCATTATTAAATATAAAAATCTTTTTTTAACTCAAGGTTGGCAACTGGTTCTGGCTGTATCTATAGGCACAATCTGCGTAATGGTTGCAACAGCATATAGCGTGTATTTCGGTTTCAAATTAGAAGCTTTATTAAAACAGAAATTACATTCTAACCCACCGATGAAGCAGGAAAAATAAGATGAATTTAGTTGCAATGCTATGCTTTATTGGCACATTTATTTGCTACGTACTGGTTAAACAGCTCCATAAAAAATATCCTTATATGCTTTTAGCACCTGGAATTTTTGCACCCTCTATTATCATTGTGTTTCTGCTGGTTTTTCATGTTTCCTACGATACATATATGATTGAAAGCCAATGGATTATCTGGATGCTCGGCCCTGCAACCATTGCCTTTGCTATTCCTATTTATGAATATCGACACGTGATTAAAGCGCATGCGCTTGCAATCAGTTTGGGGATTATCATTGGAATGTTTGCTGGTGTAGTGAGTTCATTTTATTTGGCACAGTTATTTAGTTTCAATCCAGAAACATCTTACAGTTTAATGGCGCGTTCTATTTCCACACCTTTTGCCATGGAACTGACTTCAAATATTGGTGGATCGGTTGAACTGGTGATTTTATTTACCATGATTACTGGCATCGTTGGTGTTGCTATGGGTGATCTTATTTTACTTGGCTTAAAGCTTAATTCACGATTTGCCCAAGGGGCTTCATTGGGCAATTCTGCACACGGTTTTGGAACCAGTAAAGCCTTTATGCGCAATCGTGAAGAAGGCGTAGTGGCTTGTTTAACGATGGTACTTGCAGGTATTTTTATGGTTTTGTTTGGGCCAATGATGATTCAATTTACTGTGACTTACTTATAAACATTCAGTTTTAAATATAGGCGTAATTTTATGTCATTTAATTACGCTTAATTCAATAGAAATTTATATCCAACTTATAGGTAAATAAAAAATTAATAATACAAAACTAAAGACACTTACTGTTTCACAAATTTCAACACTTGCACCTACTGTATCTCCCGTAATACCGCCAATCCTCTGCATAAATTTACGACGTAAATATATCAAAGTCACCATAAAGACCATTGCCGTAAAAATACCTACCCAAGAGAAATAGGCTGATGCCAGTAAACAGAGTACAAAAACCATTACCGCCACAGTTTTAGGAATAAATTCTGCAATGGAAGACCCTAAGCCTTTTTCACGCACATATTGCGTGGTTAAAAATAAAAATAGTGGTGCCAAACGCCCCAATATTGGAAAAAGGATCAAGGCGCTATAATGTTGCTGTTCAATCAGTACATAAATGGCCGACCATTTAATTAAACATAAAACAATTAAACTAAGCACCCCAATTGGCCCGCAACTTGGGTCTTTCATAATTACTAAAGTACGTTCTTTATCGCCAAAACCACCGACCCAAGCATCTGCTGTATCCGCCAGTCCATCTAGATGTAAGCCACCTGTGAGCCAAATCCAAACCACTAAAATTAAACTGCTGAGTAAAATAATGGGTAGTGCATGTAATAAGGAAGCTATGGCAAATAAAATTGCACCAATCATCAAACCAATCAATGGATAAAACAGTAAAGATTGACCATTTTGCTGTTTACTTGGCATTTCTTTGAGCTGAATGGGAAATGTCGTGAGAAACTGTAAAGCAATCAAAAATGGCGTCATTATTATTCCTTGAGCAAATGTACCGAAGCATTATCTTGAATGACAAAAGAATTGAGTTGTCCCAATTCTGCGCTCATTTTAAGAATATCATCCAACGTATGATTCAAAGCGATGCACTTCAGAAGTTTAATCACGCCTCCATGTGTTACCACCAAAGCATGTTGCCAACCATTTGCCAACATTTGTTGTTGCATCTTGACCATACTTTTAGCGATTCGCTGATGAAAATTTTGCATATTTTCTGCATTGGGCGGTGTAAATACAGTCGGCTGTTGCCAAAAATTTGCCAGTAATTCAGGTTCATTTTCATAAATGACTTGAGTCGGTAGTGCTTCCCAATCCCCAAAATGCATTTCTTGTAAACCTGCATCATAAAAAATAGGTGTGTGCTGCTGTGCTGCGACAGTTTCGGCAAATAAACGACAGCGTTTTAAGGGTGAACTAAAAATTACATCCCATTGCGCCTGTTGCTGACTAAAAGCCTGCAAAGATTGATCTATGGTTTGCTGCATCTGCGACCAACCCAGTTCGGTCAAATCGTCATCTGTAGAACCCCGTAAGGTATGACTTAAAGTCGTTTCACCATGACGCAATAGATCAATCTTTAACATCTGCAACACCCTATGCAATCATTCTAGAATTAAACTTTTTCACCAATCACGGCAGCTTCCGCAAAAGTTGCCATATGATTATGAAGACTACATGCCAGTTTAATCAGCCCTAAAGAAGCTCCTGCACCACTACCTTCTCCTAAACGTAAGTTCAGTTTGAGCAATGGATTTGCCTGAAGTTGCTCTAATAATCGACGATGACCATATTCTGCTGACTGATGTCCAAACAACATCCACTCACGCACTGCTGGATTTAAACGGACTGCCACCAGTGCTGAAACTGTGGTAATAAAACCATCCACAACTACAGGTAATCCAAGTTGAGCACAGCGGATATAAGCACCTGTGATTGCTGCTATTTCCAAACCACCAACTGCGCACAGTGCTTTAAAGGCATCCTGAACGACATAATCTTGATGCAAAGCCAAAGCCTGATTAATCACATTTTTCTTATGAATGAGCTGTTCTTCACGAATCCCTGTTCCCACACCCGTTAACTGTTCTGCGGGTTCATTCAATAAAAAACATGCAACTGCTGAAGCTGAGCAAGTGTTACCAATACCCATTTCCCCTGCGACATAAATAGATGCGCCATCAGCGACTGCGGCTTCAACACTTTTACGCCCTAAATCCATCGCTGCCATACATTGCGCTTCAGTCATCGCTACCTGTTTAGCAAAGTTTGCTGTGCCCGAAGCAATGCAATGGCGCTCTACGCCTGCATACTCATAGGCATCACCCACTGAACCACAGTCAATCACTTGCAGTTTTGCCTGATATTCTTTGGCAATCACGCTAATACATGCACCGCCAGTGGTAAAGTTTTGCAGCATTTGACGGGTGACCGCTTGTGGATAGGCAGAAATATTTTCTTCCATCACACCATGATCGCCAGCAAAAATAGTGATCCAAGGTCGATCCACATTGGGGCGTGGATTGTCTTGTAAACTTGCCAATAGCACCGCAATATTTTCAAGTTCAGATAATGAACCTGTCGGTTTGGTCAATTGTAATTGACGTTCTTCCGCCAATTGTTTTGCTTCCGCACTTGGCGTTTTACACGCATCCAACCACCAGTTCACTACTTCTCTCCTTTTAACAGCATGGGAAAACCCGCAACACAAAATACAACTTTATCGGCAATTTGCCCCAACTGTTGATGCAAACGCCCAGATTCATCGACAAACTTACGGCTAATTTCCCCCATCGGAATGACACCTAAACCTGTTTCATTACTGACTAAAATAAGCTCTGACTGTAATATCGGAATAATATTCAATAATTTTTGGCATTGCTGCATCTGTAACTCAGTATTTTCATGCATCAACAAATTGCTCATCCATAGCGTTAGGCAGTCGACAAGAATCACTTGATTGGGTTGATCCAGCTCGATTAAACAATCAGCTAGATATAAAGGCTCTTCAATTACAGTCCAATGTTGTGGACGCTGTGCTTGATGGTGATCAATACGCGCCTGCATTTCATGATCAAATGCTTGTGCCGTGGCAATATAAGTCACATTTAGATTTGAATCTTTTGCTATTTGCTCTGCAAGGCGACTTTTACCCGAACGCGCGCCACCTAAAATAAGTTGCATCATGCATTTTCCAATTTAAATTGCTGAAACGGATAGAGCTGACCTTGTAATATTTTCGCCTGATATGTACCAAATGTCAGTTGATCCACTGAAAATTCAAAGCTTTTTTGTTCTATGCTTTTAATATGATTAAAAATTAAATCACTTTCAAAATCTTGATCATACAAACCTAAAGTTAAATGTGGACAATAGTCAAGCGGTGCTATTTCGGCACAACTTTGTCCAAGTATATTGCGCAACTCTAAAAGTACATTATTTTCATCAATAATTTCGACAAATAAAGCACTCTCAAAGCTATTGATATGACCCGTTTTTAATTGAATTTTCTTGGAAAAACGATAGGTTAAATCTTGAATGTGCTGATGCAGTTTTTCAATGCCAAAATCATCATCCAGAACTGGGTTTTGTTCAGTTATAAAACCACAGACAAATAAAGTAATGTGAAATTGACGGTTATTCGGTGTATATAAAAATTTGTAAAAATCTGCACGTAGTTGATTTAAATAATCTAATAATTCTGGATGCTCAATTTCAATGTACCACAATGAAAAATTCTCACGACCACAATGCCATTCGGGATAATCCCCTGCAAGGGTAGCAACAACGGGCATAGAAGGTTTTAAAAACACGCGTAAATCACTTTAAATTCAACCTTGTTATTAAAGCACGGATGATGCTGGCTTTCTTAATCTGTTGATTTAGTAATATTCAACAAAAGTGAATTATATTCAGCTTTTATCGCATTAAAGCATATTAGCAACATATTGATGCCTCAATAACTTTCTCGTCATTAACCAACCATTAAAAACGGATGATTATCCCTTGTAAAAAGAGTCAAAGAATGCTGTGAATCATGGCATGTGACATCTACTACACATCATTCATGGTTTATATTTTTATCAAAGTTCAGGATAAAAATGGCAACCTGATGACATGTATAAAGAGGTATTTTTTGACTCGTTTTATGACCCGCCCTAATCTTGATCTAAAACATCTGCAAACTGAGCACCCAAAACATGGACTAAATCTTGCGGTTTTACCCCAATATCTAAACCTCGTTTTCCACCACTAACGTAAATTTTATTTAATAATTCTGCTGAACCATCGACAACCGTTTTTAAACGCTTTTTCTGCCCTACTGGACTAATACCGCCCACCAAATAGCCTGTTAAACGTTCAGCATCTTTAGGGTCTGCCATCTGTAATTTTTTTACGCCAACTGCCGCAGCAATTTTCTTTAAACTTAACTGATGTGCAACAGGTAAAACCGCTACATAGTAATTCTTGCTATCCGTTACCAATAACGTTTTAAAGACTTCATGTACTTCTAAATTAAGCTTTTCGGCAGCTTCTAATCCAAAACTTTTAGCATTTACATCGTGCTCATATTCATGGATAGAAAATTCAATTTTATTTGATTTTAAAACTTTACAAGCTGGTGTCATTTTTAATGATGAAAATAGTTGGTTTACGAAATTATATGCTTTTTTAAAGTGAATGTTTAGTTTGCTTAGGCTATTTTATCTAAATTAATATTCAATTGAGTACTCTAAAAGTGGATATTTTTGCTTGGGGTTTAGAGCCGAGTTTCGTATAAATGTCATTATGCTCATACAATTTCAGTTGCTTAAAATACTTCATCAATAAAAATCTAATCTTTTATTTAACCGTAATAAACCTATTCTAATAAAAATATATCAATATCGTGAGTTCATTATTTACTGAAATTTCACCCTTCAGATCATTCATACAAAAAATACCAATATACCTTATATACTTTTATAATTTAGATAAGTTTTTTAACTTTAATTTTTAAAAAACAGTTGTTTATAAAATATACCATATAAAACATGTATTTATACGCACCATATTAGTGCCTACTATAACATGACAAAATATACTTTTATATCTTAAAGATATAATTTCCCAAATTAGTATTTCCAAAA
Source organism: Acinetobacter sp. ANC 4973 (assembly GCF_002135275.1). Taxonomy (NCBI): domain Bacteria; kingdom Pseudomonadati; phylum Pseudomonadota; class Gammaproteobacteria; order Moraxellales; family Moraxellaceae; genus Acinetobacter; species Acinetobacter sp. ANC 4973. The sequence goes on along the minus strand of NZ_NEGM01000014.1, from coordinate 29,316 downwards.
TTTATGATGGAGTTGGCTTTTTCTTCTTTACAATGCTTCTTTTTCCTCCTTTCTGAAGTACCGATATTGCTGAGCGATTAAGTACTTTAGCAATTTAAAAATCTTTCCATCGTAAAAGGTATGCAGATAATGGATTTCAGTACCCTTGAACCAGAAGTTATAAAGAAGAAACAAAAGTTTCATCAGATCTTATATGTACAGGTCATCTTTGCAATTATCTTAGGTATCCTTTTAGGACATTTTTATCCAGAATTTGGTGAAAGCTTAAAGCCTTTAGGGGATGCTTTTATTAAGATCGTTAAAATGATTATTGCTCCTGTAATCTTTTTAACAGTTGTGACTGGTATCGCCAGTATGACCAATATGAGTCGTGTTGGTCGTGTAACTGGTAAGGCAATGTTGTACTTCTTTACTTTTTCTTCACTTGCACTTGTTATAGGCATGATTGTGGCAAACATTATTCAACCTGGTAAAGGCTTGAATATTGATCCAACTACTCTAGCAAATGACAAAGTCGCGGGTTATATAGAAAAAGCGCACGATGCGACATTAGTCGATTTTTTCATGAATATTATTCCAAAGACTTTAATTAGCCCTTTAGCTGAAGGAAGTATTCTACAAGTTCTATTCGTAGCAGTTTTATTTGGTATTTCTCTAGCTGCAATTGGTGATCGTGGTCGTCCTATTGTTGATATTTTAAATAACCTGACAGCACCCGTATTTTACCTAGTAGGTATGCTAATGAAATTAGCTCCTATTGGCGCATTTGGTGCAATGGCATTTACAATTGGCGCCTATGGTATTGAAGCTATTGGTAATTTATTATTACTTATTATGACATTTTATATCACTGCGCTGTTATTCATACTTATTATTTTAGGTGCTGTTGCTCGCTATAATGGTTTCTCAATTTTAGCGCTTATCCGTTATATTAAAGATGAATTATGGCTAGTCTTGGGGACCAGTTCTTCAGAAGCGGCTTTACCCTCTCTTATGCATAAAATGGAAAAAGCAGGCTGTGAAAAATCTGTAGTCGGTTTAGTGATACCAACAGGATATTCATTTAACCTTGATGGCACTAATATTTATATGACTATGGCCGCTTTATTTATTGCCCAAGCGTGTAATGTGGATTTATCAATTGGTGAACAAGTAGCATTATTGCTCGTTGCAATGGTGAGTTCTAAAGGTGCAGCAGGCGTAACTGGTGCAGGTTTTATTACTCTAGCTGCGACACTATCGGTTGTACCTGCTGTACCAGTTGCAGGTATGGCACTCATTTTAGGCATTGACCGCTTTATGTCTGAGTGTCGTGCATTGACCAACCTTGTTGGTAATGCCTGTGCAACCATTGTCGTTGCTCGTTGGGATAATGCTTTAGATAAAGAAGTTTTAGATGAAGTATTAAACAAATCAAAACAGTCATAAATTTCTGTTATTTCAAATAAAAAGAGTCTACTAAGGCTCTTTTTGTTTTCTCCAATCATTAAAAAATTAATGATTGATCAAAAATTTGCAAGGGAAGCACTTCACTCGATTGCTTCGGATACTTTACAGTGAATTCTAAAGTTTTATTACAACCCAGATAATACCCTTTATCTAAAAATATTTTTATTTTCATATAAATCAAAAAATTGATAACAAAACCCAATATCAACCGATTGGGTTTTGTTATAATTTACAATGCTTTTCGATTATTATTCAATCAATGTTTCACATCATTGCTTAGAATAAATTTACTTCGCTGTTAAGCAAACCACATCTATTCTTCTTTATTTAATAATCGATCAATTACACCAAATTTTTTAAAGATTTTTGCACGGCGTTTCGGATGAATATTGGCTTTATTTAAATCACCTTCATAATGATCAAATACTCGCTTATCCATCATTTTAAACCATAACGATGGAATTAACGCAGGCAATAACATCGTTGCATAACCGCTTGGCAATTCAGGCGCTTGTTCAAAATTACGTAACGCTTGGAATGGACGTGTCGGATAAGCATGATGATCCGAATGGCGCTGTAACTGATATAAAAATAAGTTGGTGGTAATGTTATTATTATTCCAACTATGTTCTGGCATCGTCCGTGCATAAGAGCCATCTTCTTTTTGATCGCGCATTAAACCATAGTGCTCAATATAGTTAATAATTTCAAACAAGCTCACACCATAAAAAGCCTGTGTTGCTAAATATGGAATAATGTCTTTACCAAATAATTTCAACATGGTGGCATGAAAACCAGCACTCATCGCCCAACCTTGAAACAGTTCATTTTGAGGACTAAAAAAAGATAATCCTTTACGTTTTAAACGATTTCTTTCAATTTCAACGGCAGACTTTAGACCACCAAAAATTGTTCTTGGCCAAAACTCATAGAATGTTTCTCCCATTTTAGACGATGCAGGATCTTCAGGGGTTGCAGCACGTTTATGATGTCCATACGGATGTTCTACACGAAAATGGTTGTAAAACAGTGGCATGAGCGTCGCATGTGAAAGATAATGATCTTTTTTATTGGGTCTGTGTGATAACTCATGCGCAGTATTCACCCCAATACCATTAATTGCCCCCATCGAAACCCCCAACAGGATTTGATCAAGCAACGAGGTACTTTTACGACTAACCACATAACCTGCAAATACATTTGCTGCCATTTGCAAAGGAATAAATAATTTTACAATACGGTCATAGTAAGGGTCAGCGACCAAAGATGAAATTTGATCATCACTGGGATTATTGTTGTCTGTCCCAACTACATAATCAATACTGGGAATAATCACATGCAGTAATAACGGCCCACCCAAAGCAAAGATTTTTTTCGTCGCTTTAGGACCAAACTGATAGCCAGCCAAAATCCCCATCCCAATGACAGGTAAACCGGGGCTTAATAACCACCAATAGCGTTTTTTATCCAGTGCTAAACCTGAAGCAATGGGCAGGGTTTGAATTGTTGTTTGATTTAAATTTACTGGTGCATTCATGCTGGCGACTTCCCTATTTTTTGTTCTACCGTTATATTTCTAGAAATGGGCAATCAATAACAGTTGTAAACGTCCAAAAAAGCTATGCAAACGTCTTTGGCATCAAGAGCCAATATTTGACCTAAAAACACATGCTTGAATGACTCTAAGCTTTTTATAATTTTATTCGATGATGACAGAAAGATAATACATGGATGCTTTAAGTAAAATTTTTGATGATATTCATCTCAATAAATCTGAATATATTTATTTAAAACCTCAAGGCGACTGGGCATATGCCTATCAAGAACAAGGTGCCATGATTGGCTATGTGGTACTGGTTGGCAATCTCACCATTCAACTTGACTCACACACCCAACTTCACGTTGAAGCAGGTGATTTAGTCCTTATTCCGTCTGGACAAAATCATTCTTGTCATAGCAATAACAAAAATAATTTAGTTGAAGCCTTAAACATCACAGCACTTTTTGATCAAAAAAGACAAGAGACGATCGAGTTTGGCAGCCAAAGTGGTGAACCTGCTCTCATTTTAGCCATTCGCTGTCATATTGATACCATCATGGCGCGCCCTTTACTTAACGCACTACCCAACTATATTCATATTCACCATATTACGGGCAGTAATGCACCGGAATGGCTGCAAATAGGTCTGCATTTTCTGGCGGTTGAAGCCTACCAAATTCGCCCCGGTCGGGACAAAATTCTCGATCATTTGGTTAGTATTCTTTTTATTGAGTGTGTGCGTGACTACATTGCCCAATTAAGTGATTCCAATAATTGGCTTCGCGCACTGGTACATACCGAACTGGCCAATGCTTTAGCCGCCATTCACGGAAAACCCGAACTGGCTTGGACAGTTGAAACACTGGCTGAACAATGCTGTATGTCTCGCTCCAAATTTGCCCCGCTATTTAGCACGATTGTTGGCGAAACACCGTTGGCTTATTTACAGCAATATCGCTTCCGTTTGGCATCTCAGTACCTACGCGAAGGACAATGGTCTATTCAACACATTGCTCATCGGGTTGGTTATTCTTCTGAAACGGCATTTAGCCAAACCTTTAAACGACTGTTTGATCTAACACCAAGTCAGTATCGACAACAATTTCAATAAGTTATTCTGCATTTAATGTACTAAGAATAGTCTGAACGGGGTTCTCACTATTTCCTGAAAGCAATTGCTTGTGCATAGTAAGGTGCTGCATCGCTTGTATTTGCGCAGTTTCAATATTCATCAGTTTTTCAATTTCAGCGGCTAAATTTTCTGGCGTTGCATCATGCTGAATCAGTTCTTGAATGACTTTTTTACCCGCAATAATATTCGGCAAAGAATAATACTGAATTTTGATCAAAAATTTAACCACAACATAAGTCAACCAATTAAGCTTATAAAAGGTCACCATCGGACGATGTAACAGCATTGCTTCTAAAGTTGCCGTTCCTGAAGCCAATGCCACAATATTTGAAGCATTCATCACTTGACGGCCAATTTTAGATTCAGTATCCGTGTTTTCCATCAATTTAACTTTAGCGATAAAATCACTTGGATAATGCTTTAATAATTCTTCAATCTGCTGCTTACGTGCATCATTAATCGCAGGAATTAAAAATATATAGTCAGGATGTTTTTGGCTGATGATTTTCGCTGCATCAAGCACCAATGGGCCAAGTCGTTCAATTTCACCACGGCGGCTACCCGGTAAAAGCGCAATATGCTTCTGCTCTACATTTAAAGCCAGCTCTTGTTTTGCTTCAATAAGAGGATTTTTCAATGGCAATTGACTTGCTAATGGATGCCCAACAAACGCAGCAAGCACATCAAATTTCTGATAAAACGCTTTTTCAAACGGAAATAAACACAGGACTAAATCAATACTGGCCTTAATACCATGTACCCGTCCCTGTCGCCACGCCCATACCGAAGGACTGACATATTGTACTGTTTTAATCGGTAGATTTTTTTGTTTTAAGCTTTTCGATAAACGTAAATTAAAGTCTGGCGCATCAATACCAATAAATATATCAACGGGATCTTGAGTCCACTTATCGACCAAACCATCGCGGACAGCAAATAGTTTTTTAATATCTTTTAAAACTTCCACAATACCCATAACCGATAAAATATCCATCGGATAATCACTGCTGAAACCTTCAGCAATCATTTGAGGTCCACCAATCCCTTCAAACTCTGCATCAATTCCCTGCTCACGGAAGCTACGAATAAGTTGAGCACCAAGTGTATCACCCGATACTTCACCGACGACAATTCCTATTTTAAGTTTCCGATTTTGCAAAACTTTTATCCTATTTCAAAGTAGGGGTATTTTAGCATACTCATATATTTGAAATCTTATCTACATATCCCGACAGTACAAATAAGATTTTTGCTTCTATTTTATATTTAAATAATTTTTTTAATTCAAAATATCGATAATCATCCCATTGTGTTTAGATTTATTAAACAATAATATAAATGATAATTATTTTCACTTAGATTTTATAATGAAGTCCATCTCTCCTCTGCTTTCCAAATGCTTTAAATTGTCATTCCTAAGCTTATCCATACTGAATATTCAATATAGTTACGCAGCAGATGCTGTAGACCATCAGGTGCAAACTTTATCGACCATTCAGCTACAAGCTCAATCAGAAAATGCTGATCAAAGCTCTGAAAAAACCAAAGCGTATACCGTTAAAAATAGTCGCAGCGCATCAAAACTCAATATTACAGTGAAAGAAACACCGCAAACCGTCAATGTCGTAACGCGTCAACAGATTGAGGATTTCGGGTTAAATTCAACACGTGAAATCTTAAAAAATACGCCCGGAGTCACTGTTCAAAGTCAAGAAACAGAACGTACTTCTTACATGGCACGAGGTTTTGAAATTTCAAATATTCTCACTGACGGCGTAGGCTTTCCTTTAAGCAGTTATAACTATAACAATACCAATCCAGACACTTACTTTTATGACCGTGTCGAAGTGGTAAAAGGAGCCGATGCCCTATCGAATGCCTTTGGTGATCCAAGTGCAACCATTAATAATATTCGTAAACGTCCGACCAAAGAATTACAGGCAAGTGCTGGATTAAGTTATGGTTCTTGGAATACTCAGCGCTATGAAGCAGACGTTTCTGGCTCACTTTCTCCAAATGGACGAGTACGTGGTCGTCTCATGGGTTATGAGCAGACGGGAGATTCTCATCTTGACCGATATTCTTCTGAAAAAAATGGCTTTGCAGGCATCTTAGAAGCCGATATTACTGACTCAACATTATTCACGGTCGGTTACAGTCAAAATCAGAACAAGCCAAATGCCAATAACTGGGGGGCTTTACCGCTACTGGATGCAAATGGAAAACAACTGTCTTATGACCGAAATTACAATCCAAATCCAGATTGGGCACATTGGGACAATAAAACCCAAGATGCTTTCCTAGAATTACAACAAAAACTTGGCAAAAAATGGACGGCTAAACTCACCTATAACTATAGTGATACTGAACACAATAGCCGCTTGCTTTATTACTATGGCAACCCTCAAGCAGATGGTTCAGGCGTTTCACTTACAGCTTGGGGCGGTAAAGAACAACTCCGTAAACATTTTGCTGATCTAAATTTCCAAGGTACTTACAACTTATTCAATCAAGAACATGAAGCAACTCTGGGATACAGTCGGATTCAAACGCATCAATACGACCAACAATCCAGTGGTTTTATTAATGACAGTAATATTAACAATGTCTCGGGCATTTATAATGGCGTTCCTTATCTTACGCAATACACTACAGATTGGGCGAGCTGGACACCTCAGTCCATAACATGGTCTGACTTCAGTGATGCAGCTGAATACAGACAAAAAATTAACTCATACTATGCCGCAACACGTCTTCATTTAACGGATGATTTAAAGTTAATCTTGGGTGGAAATTACGTTCAAGCAAGCAGTAAAGGCGTAAGTTATGGCTCTCCAATGGCATACGATGAAAGTAAGTTATCGCCATATGCGGGCTTAACCTATAACTTCACACCCGAATACACAGGCTATATGAGCTATACCTCTATTTTCCGCCCACAAACAGGTATTGAAGAAACAACACGCCAAGCGTTAAAACCTGTCGAGGGTGAAAGCTATGAAGTCGGTATTAAAAGCGCATGGCTAAACGATCAATTGACGGGTACGCTCTCAGTGTTTAGAACTGAACAGAATAATTATCCACTCCGTAATTCAGATGGTAATCTATTAAATCGTACTTCTAAGACCAGTGATTTACAATCACAAGGGGTCGAAGTCGGTCTTGCAGGGCAAATTAGTGATGATATTAGTTTAGCTTTTGGTTACACCCAATTTAGCCTCAAAGATATGAAAAATGGCGGTGCCGCGCGTACTTATAATCCAAATCAAACCATTAATTTGTTAGCCACTTATACAGTTCCTGCATTACCTAAACTTAAAATTGGCGCTGGGCTACAATGGCAAGATAAGATTAAGCTATATGACTCGACTTTAAAAAGCACCATCTCTCAGGATGCCTATGCACTCGTCAATTTAATGGCCAGTTATGAAGTCAACGACCATATTCTGCTACAAGCGAATGCTAAAAATGTTACCGATAAAAAATACTTAAATAGCTTCCCTAGTGGACAAGCTTTTTATGGAGAGCCTGCTAACTATACACTTGCAGTTAAATTCAAATACTAATTCAACCACCAAGCCTGAGTACTCAGGCTTGGTTTTTTATGAGCACAGTGATCTTTTCTATGAGTAAAACTTCTTCCCTATCTTTCTCTTATCGAATGACGGTGCTCTACCGCTTTATCATTGCCTTTGTATTTGGTTACGCTTGCACGTCTTTACTGGTGAGTAATCTCACCATACTTTTTCATCATTCACTGCCCAAAGCAGAAGCAATTTATCTAGCGGCATTCATTAGTATTTTATTCTTTGTAAGTTTTGTGATCAGCAGTTTTTGTGTCTGCTCTTTACATAAACTAAGCTTGATAAGTATAAGTTTGACGGCGTGTTTTTATACAATCTACTGGATATTAGGTTAAGTCATGCAAAAATCAATACGTCAATCTATGGCATGGCTACACGCTTGGACAGGGTTACTTTTCGGATGGTTATTGTTCGCCATCTTTCTGATGGGGGCATTGTCTTATTATCGTCATGAAATCAGCCTATGGATGCAACCACCCGTTGCTCAAATACACGTTAATCAAGATACAGCGCTACATACGGCATACCAATATTTACAACAAAATGCACCAGATGCAAAAACATGGATGATCAATCTCGCAAATGAGCAAAAGCCTGTAAACCAACTCTATTGGCAAAAGGCAGATGATGCTTATGAAAGCAAAACCTTAAATCCCAATACAGGACAAGAGTTAACGCTGACGCAAACACAAGGGGGCGATTTTTTCTATCTGTTCCACTTTCAATTGTTCGGTATGCCTTATTTAATAGGCAGATTAATCGTTTCACTCGCAGCATTTATTATGCTGATCGCATTGGTTTCGGGCATTATTACCCATAAAAAAATTCTCACCGATTTCTTTACCCTACGTGCCTTTAAAGGACAACGTTCTTATTTAGATTTCCACAATGTCAGCTCTGTTATTGCCTTGCCCTTCTTTCTTACCATTACATTTACAGGCTTAGCCATTTTCTTTTATTTATATTTACCTTGGGGTATGCAAAAACTTTATCCTGAAAATAATTACCAATATTTTACAGAAATTAATGCCAAAACCATTCCGAAAATTGAAAATAACAGCCACGCCAAGATGTTATCTCTTGACAACTTAATGCAGTCCGTTAATCAAGAATGGGGCGACACCAAATACAGTGCCATCAATATAAAAAATCCCAATACACAGCAAGCACAAATCACCTTTATCGAAGCTCAAGATCACTCAATTACCCGTAATCCAGCACAAATCACCTTGAATGCAGTCACGGGAGAAAAATTACGCAGCACGAAGAATAACAGCACTATTGCGACACTAAATGCAGGTGTATACGGATTACATATGGCGACTTTCGCTCAGCCTTTACTTCGTTTGGCCTTATTTTTTTCAGGCTTACTGGGCTGCGCGATGATTGCTTCAGGACTATTGCTTTGGAGTCTAAAGCGACAACTACAAAAAAAAACGGAAAAGTTCCATTTTGGATATTATCTGGTACAACGACTTAATGTCGCTGCTATTATCGGCTTACCTATTGCGGTTCTTGGCTACTTTTATGCAAATCGAATTGGACTGATGCTCCAAAGCACACAAAATTATGAAGTGACCACTTTTTTTGCCGTCTGGTTAGCCATCTTTACCACAAGCTTAGGTATTAAAAAACAATATCTTTGGAAAAAACAATTGGCAATATTTATTGTTTTAGCATTCAGCTTACCTATTTTTAATCTGTTTTTTCTTCTACAACAAAATCAGATTCAAAATTTTACTCAGCTTTGGACTTTCTTTAGAATCGACTTATTCATGCTCATTTTTGGCTTATTGGCAGTGTTTCTATACAGAAATATTCAGCCTATTCAACTTAAAGCTCAAACAAAAATAAAAAATAAGCTTGAAAAAAATACACAGCTAAACAATGGAGAAAGCCTCTGATGAATATTTTATTCAGCTTCCTTTTTATTCTATGTGCTGTTTATGGTCTATATCGGGTCAGTGAAAAACAAATCAGAAAAACTTTGCAGTCTAAATGGACATTGTTGGGATACCATCCGCGAATTGTGCGTGTTATTTGTCTTTTTCTGCTGGTGATTGCCACTCTATTGATTATCCAAGAAGACGGTTATTCTATTGGTTTCGTCAGCTTCTGGGTCTTTTCCAGTCCCCTTATTTTTATCTTTATTCTATATATCAATGAGCTTAGCGCTAAACAAAAGTAACGCTATAGATAACTGTCATTCCCTGTTTAAAATAAGTGTTAAAAAGTTTAAGCCCATTGAGTTTACTTTAGCGTTTTTTGGAATAAGCAAATCAATAATCAAGACAACGACTTATCTGAAATAGTCATAACATATGCACGTTTTTTGATATTTGGCATATAACCATGTTTGGTCCAATTGAATTTATTTTAGCGGGTGTTATCGTCGGCTTCTGCGTCGGCATTACAGGTGTTGGCGGTGGCTCACTCATGACGCCTATTCTAATTAGTTTGTTTCGAATTGAGCCACACATTGCCATTGGTACTGACTTGCTTTATGCCGCAATCTCTAAATTTTGCGGTTCAATGGTCCATGCTAAAAAAATGAATATTGTCTGGCCGATTGTGATTTGGCTGGCTGTCGGCAGTATTCCTGCATCATTGGGCACTCATTGGGTTTTAGAAAATTATTTAAGTCAATCTACAAGCTATAAAGCTGTTCTGACCACTGTTTTAGGTTTTATGTTGACTTTAACAGGTGTTTCTATCGTTTTCCGTGGGCATATCGAACGCTTCTTTAACAAGTTTCGTAAAAATGAAACACTAGATATGACACAAGATTTAGAAAAAGTTAACTTTAGTGCCAAAGATAAACGTGTCTATATTGTGATTATGGGCATCATATTGGGTGTATTTGTCACTTTATCATCAGTCGGTGCTGGTGCATTTGGTATTATGGCATTGGTGCTCATGTTTCCGAATTTACCCATGATTCGTATTATTGGATCTGACGTGGTACACGCTGTACTTTTAACTTTAGTTGCAGGTTTAGGACATATGAGTTCAGGTAATGTAGATTTACACTTACTCGGTTGGTTATTAGTGGGTTCAATCCCTGCCATTGTGGTGGGAACTTTAATTAGCTCACGCTTACCTGAAAAAATTATCCGTAAAATTTTAGGCATTACCTTATTCGCATTAGGTATTAACTTCATCCTTCATCCAGTAAAAGTAAAACCTGTTGAAAAACCAACAACTGCTATGATTTTAACTGTTGAAAAATCGAACAACGGTTAAGCTATCTATGCGATTAATTGGTTTTTTTCACGGATTTATTGGTGTTTTGTATAGCAACTCACCGCTTAAATCGTGTTATATTCAGGCTACTAAAAAAACTCTTGTATGATCAAACCAGTGACGGCAATGAATACACTACAGTCAAATCCTATTACACAATCTGACATCGATGACGTGAATGTACAAAGCATTCAGCCTCTTGTAACTCCTGCTGAATTAAAAAAAGAGTTACCTCTGACTGAACATGCCTATCAAACTGTCTTAAAAGGTCGAGAAACCATTCGCAATATTCTTGATGGTAAAGACAACCGTCTATTTGTGGTCATTGGTCCTTGCTCAATTCATGACACGGTTGCTGCACATGAGTATGCAGATCGTTTAAAAGTGTTAAGCGAAAAAATTAAAGATACGCTTTATATCGTAATGCGCGTTTACTTTGAAAAACCACGAACTACTGTGGGCTGGAAAGGTTTAATTAATGACCCTGACATGAATGATTCTTTTAACATTGAAAAAGGTCTTCGTATTGGTCGTCAACTTTTAGTTGAACTCAATAATAAAGGTTTACCATGTGCCACTGAAGCACTTGATCCAAACTCACCACAATATTATCAAGACCTTATTTCATGGTCAGCGATTGGTGCGCGTACCACTGAAAGCCAAACTCACCGTGAAATGTCTTCAGGTTTATCTTCTCCTGTTGGATTTAAAAATGGTACAGATGGCGGTTTAACCGTTGCAACCAATGCAATGCAATCCGTTAAACATGGTCACAGCTTCCTTGGTTTAAATGATCAAGGTCAAGTTTCTGTCATTCGTACCAGTGGTAATCCATATGCACACGTTGTACTTCGTGGTGGTAATGGCAAACCAAACTATGACGCAGGTTCTGTTGCAGAAGCTGAAAATGCTTTAGCCAAAGCCAAAGTAAGCAACAAAATTATGATTGATGCCAGTCATGCCAATTCAAATAAAGACCCGTACTTACAGCCACTTGTATTGAAAAACATCACAGAACAAATTCTAGATGGTAACAAGTCAATTGTTGGTCTTATGGTTGAAAGCCATCTCAAAGGTGGTCGTCAAGATATTCCTGAAAATCTGAATGATCTTGAATATGGTCAATCAGTGACGGATGGCTGTATTGATTGGGAAACCACTGAAAAAGCCCTACTTGATATGCATGAAGCACTCAAAGACGTTTTACCAAATCGCTAAGAGATTTAAAACGCCATCTTGATTGATGGCGTTTCTACTTTAACCTTAGGAAAAGTTTTATCTTATGAATGAAATTGAAAATGCATTAAGCCACATTCAAAATTTCCAGTTTATTCACGAACACCTATTCACATCTGCTCAGCCATCTGCTGAACAGTTAAAGCTGATTAAAGAATACGGTGTCACGACAATTGTGAATTTGGGATTATCTGATGCAAAGCAGCATTTAACTCATGAAGATAAAATTTGTTTAGATTTAGGCTTAAACTATATTCAATTGCCTATTTCTGCTGAAACCCCATCTGATGACCAATGTTTACTAATATTAGATATGCTTGCTCATTTAGTACAAGAACAAATGGTTTGGGTTCACTGTAGTAAAAATTATCATGTAAGTTGTTTGATGTATTTATATCGTCAATATTCTATGGATATGGACATGCCTACGGCGCAAGAGCTGATGCATAGCATTTGGGAACCCAATGACACATGGACAGGCTTAATTCATGCAGTCGCTTTACAACTGCAAGGTCGTAAAGCCACCAAAGAATTACAACAGGCGCTCATCCATCCAGATCATTTTGCTTGATGTGAAATCAAGACTGTTGCCGTTGCCAAAATGCCTTCCTGACGTCCTGTAAAACCGAGCTGTTCTGTGGTTGTCGCTTTAATACTAATTTGCGTGACATGCACGTTTAAGACATCAGCAATACTTTGACGCATTTCTAAATTATGTTTGGCTAATTTAGGACGTTCACATGCGACAGTCATATCGGCATTATTTAACACATAACCGCGATCCAAAATAAGTTGATAGACATGCTTAAGTAAAACTCGGCTATCTACACCTTTAAATTTTGCATTTGTGTCAGGGAAATGCTGCCCGATATCCCCCAAAGCTAACGCGCCCAATAACGCATCACATAAAGCATGCAACACGACATCACCATCTGAATGGGCTTTTAAGCCATGTGTATGGGGAATTTTAATGCCTGCTAAAGTTACAAAATCACCTTCTTCAAAGGCGTGTACATCCATTCCCTGACCAATTCGAATTTGTGCGACCACTTTTAGCATCCTTAAGAAATAAATGATTGAAATGTTGTATTCACGCTTTCTATTTCGCTATAGTTACATCAGCGCAACATAGTGAAATTATAAGCGATCATGCTGGTGAATACCGATATTAATCTCATTAAAACATTAAGCACATTATTCAGTATTGGCTGTTTGTGCTCAACCATGACTTATGCTCAAGAAATTGACTGCTCTCACCCAAATACATCGTCAATGAAAAATATTTGTGCTGAAAGTTTTTTAGAATTTCGAAAAAAATTAAGCAATGATTATATAACTGCTTTTTTAGTCAGTGATGCACCTGTTCATTTATTAGAAGATACACATACCTTATGGTTTAAGCGTTTACAGCAATGTAAAAGTTTAGATTGTTATAAACAACAATTTGAATTACGTATTGAAGATCTTAATTTTTACACATCACTGAATCAGAGTTTAACCAATCACTATTTAAAATTTGAAAATGGCAAAATTGCCAGTCAACCTGTGCATTTACAAGTCCATCAACTCACCAAAGATAAAATTAAAATTGAAGGTATTGCCTACCGTAACCCGAACAATAAATTAGAAACTCAAACCATTCCATTCTTGGCGTATACAACAACAGAAAAGAAAGATGAAATTATAGATAACGAACATGATTGCAAATATCAGTTCAATTTCAATAAAGCAATCTTATCGGTCAAAACCAAACAAAAAGGCTGTGAACGTTTTGTCGGTGTATATCGGCTTTATGATTAATTTTTTAATGCATTCATTATTTTTTTGAAATTGAATATTAGCGACTTTTTTATTGCTTACCGCAAATAAAGATTCATTTTCTGCCTGATCAAATCTAGGGCTTGTACATACTTGGAATGTAAATCTAGTATGTGATACGTATTTATATTTTCCCAAAAGAACTCAAAACAATGCCCATAATCATCTAATGTGTCATAACACCATTGATTCTCTAAATCTTGACTTGAAGTATCACAAAAAACAAAATGCCACGTTTGGTTGCTTATTTGATGTGCTCCCCAATCATAACATTGTTGTTCTTCGACAATGATGCCCGATTCTTCATACAATTCACGTATAGCTGCATGAAAGATTTGTTCTGATTTTTCAATCGTACCTTTTACAAGTTGAATACCTGCTGTCGGATGTTTAAAAAGTAAAACTTCCAATACGTGATTGTTTTTTCTCAGAATCACTGGACAGACTTTGTTCATTTTCTTGCATCTCAGGAAAATCTTTTGATAATCATATATTAAACTGACAAAAAAAATGCAACATATCACGTTGCACTTTTTTAGTTTCTATACAATTAAATGGGATGTTGTGATGCCACTTCTTGACTAATCATCACTGCTGTTGCAGCAGATAACGTCCAACCTAAATGTCCATGCCCTGTATTATAAAACACTCGTTCACGGCGACCACGTCGGACAGTCGGCATCATGTTTGGCATCATTGGACGTAAACCTGCCCACGGCACAACATTTTCAGTACTAATATTAAAATTTTTGTTCACCCAGTCTGTCAGTGGTTGAATACGGTCTGCTCGAATATCAAGATTATAACCATTAAATTCTGCTGTTCCTGCGACCCTTAAACGGTCTGCACCTAAACGCGAAGTCACAATTTTTGCACTTTCATCCAGTAAACTAACCCATGGTGCATGCTTAACACTATCTTCATCATTTAAATTAAGCGTAATCGAATATCCCTTCACTGGATAAATATTAACTCGATCACCTAATAAATTTGCCAGATGGTAACTGCCAACACCACCACAAACCACAATCGCATCGGCCTCTAGTGATTCCACTGTCGTTGCATCCAATTGCATATTTTCATTACTTGCATGATAAAGCACCGTAACACCTTTGGCATGATGCTTCACATCAGTGACTTCCATACCAAACACATACTTCACGCCATATTTTTCAGAGGCTTTGGCTAAACCTATTGTAAATTTATGAATATCCCCTGTTGCATCCCCTGGGCAATAAAAGCCACCATAATATTCACCCTTTAAACTCGGCTCTATACTTTTAATTTCTTCTGGCGTAACCGCATTTCGTTCTAGCCCACCTTCATTCAATAAAGTATTAACCCGAGTGGCTACTTCATAATCCAATTTATTGTGATAAAAGTGAAGAATTCCACGTTTCTCTAAATCGAACTGAATATTCTCTTCTTCAGCCACGGTAAATAAACGCTCACGTGCCAATAACGCCATTTTTACGGTATCACGCGTATTGGCTTCATAATGTTTAATATTACCGAGAAATTCTATTAACCAGCCATATTTATGCAGGTCAAATGAAGGATTAAGCAGCAAAGGTGCATTTTTATTAAACATCCACTTCATGCCCTTTAGCACCGTAGATTTTTGATTCCAAACCTCTGCATTACACGCTGAAAGTTGCCCACCATTGGCAAATGATGTTTCCATAGCAGCATATAAATGTTTATCAATCACGGTGACTTTATAGCCTAATTTTGCCAACTCATAGGCAGAAGTAACACCAGTAATTCCCGATCCAATCACAACAATATGACACATACGACACTCCCTTGAAATGTACTGACATTTCTATGAGCCCCATCTGTCATTGGTACCTGAGAGCTTCGACCATGACGCTAAAAATTTCAACGCTGACCATCCCCTTCGGTGAGCATATTTTATATGCTTCTCTCCAGATTTTTAAAATTATTACAGTCCTTTTGCCTGAGAGTTTCCGGGGTCGTTGCTCCTTCGGCGTGTTCACAGAAGAACATCTCTCCTGCAATAATTGCTTATTCTAATATGAGCAATTTTTATACCATTTGCGAACACTAAATTAATTATATTTGTTAACCAATTTGGTTGTAAAAAATAACCATATATATCAAACAATTAAAATTTAGTTATTCAATTTCAATAGCTTTAAAATATAGTATATTCCAGCACTTACATTGAAATTTTACATGAGCAAAACATTTTAAGAGCTACAAATGATTTCCAACGCATCCCAAAAGAGCAATACCCAAAGAATAGTAGCAATCTTATTTAAGGTTGGTACAGTTTTTTTCTAAATGAAGGTTTGTAAATCTTTCTAACGTAATTTGTAGCATGCATCTAACGCTAATTCATAATACGCCAAACCTTCTTGTGCAGCTAAAAATGCTTTCTTCTGCAATACAGGATCTTTATCACACAATCGCTTGATAAGCTCCATTGCTTCATACGGATGTAAATCATCATAATGAGCATGTGCTCTTAACCAAGCCAAAGATCGCTTATTAATACTTACTTTTGGGTGCTCTGTATATGCTTGTATTCCTTTGTAAACTTGTATTGTCCAGTCCCCTGTTGCCCATTCAATTGCTAAATTTGTTGCAGCAATACTTTCCGCTAAAGTTCCTCTAAAATTAACATCCCATAGAAAATGATTCACTGCATTCATTGCAGCAGGAGGTCTAACTTCATTTAACATTTCAGCGGTTAAACCAAAGCCTCTAGCCCAATCTTGATACCAACGCAGATGACTTTCTTCAACTTTAATATTTTGAATTAACCAATTTCTAGTATCTATGACCCCCTCTAGAGAAAATGATGTTGCTTTAGCAAGCGCACCAGCCATATAAGCTGGAAAATGAGCAACTAAAGGATAAAAATTGAGTAATGCTGAACGAAAACATTCTAGACTCAATGATCCATTCGCCATATCTAAAAATAAAGGGTGTTTGCTAACTCGTTCTTTCGCAGGAAAAAGTTCATCCCAAAACTTTTGAGACCACTCCGAATGAGCTGTAATTTCTAATTTTGTTCCATATTGATTCATAGCAGTCATTGCGATGTATCCTATTCGTATGACTTAATTCAACCACATTCTATGGTTGCTGCTTTTTAGATTTTATCTAAATACAATAAATACACAATCATTGTTGTTTAAATTGTAACTATTTTTATTTATATAACATTTTATTGAGCTTAATGATTATATTAATTAAATATTGAATACAAAAACTTCTAAAGAATAGAATTATATTATCTTTTTATAATCTAACACACATTTTATTTAATTCAGTGTAACGCAGGCAAAACAATCCCTCTTTTACATTCTAAGATTTATAAAAAAATTAGCCGTGGAAAAATAAAATGATAAAGTTGAAAGTGCCGCATCTACTGGGGCAAGAACAAATCGACTTGCTCATTTCTCGTGGGCTAAATTTAGTTTGCTTTCCCCAAAAATTAGAAGTGATTTATAAAAATCAGTATAAAGTTATTAAGCTTTTAAATTTATTGGCTTTTTAAATATAACTTATATTTTTAGTCGTTTCCTTAGCATGGCTTTAGCTTATGCTACAGATCAACAACAGCGGAGAAGTTATCTATTGCGTGATCAACTTTTTCATCTGCTGTAGCTTTAAATCAATTAATGGGATGCCTACATTTGCATTCACAGGATAATTTTCAATGTAAGCGGTTTTAACATATCCACACCGTTCATAATATTCAATTAATTCAGATCTGGCATCAAGTACAAACATCTCATAACACTTTAAATTTATACATATTTCTTGTGCCTTCATTTCTGCATATTTAAGTAGCTGCCGACCAATACCTTGATTTTGCCAAGCAGATGCAACACAAAAAGTACCTATTTCCACTGCATCTTGTTGGAAAGTCAAACCAATACAGCCAAGCAATCCCTGTTGAGGGTTGTCCTTAACATCGGCGACAAAGAGCCACACATTCTTCTGCCACAAAAGATGAACCAATTGTTCTTCATTAATTCTTGTCCCAGCAACAATACCTTCTTCACTGGTCCAACTCGCAGCATTATTTGTTCTATAAGCTTGGTTGATTAGAATCACTAAATTTTGAATATCTGAAGAATTTGCTATTCTTAAACTTAAGTTTTTCAATTTTTATTATCTTGATCTGTGATTAACAAAATCTAGCAGATTTTGAATGAAATGCAAAAATAAAACCAGACATAAAGTCTGGTTTTATTAAGCCTGTAGATGAATTCTTCACTAACAAGGTTCAGTAAAGAAAATCTTTATTTCACTTCGGCTCAATCGGTGCAAACGGTGCAATCACATCCGCATTTTGCGCACGATGACGCATAAAGTGATCCATCAATACTATGGCAAGCATGGCTTCCGCAATTGGTGTCGCTCGTACACCCACACAAGGATCATGACGACCTTTGGTCAATACATCAGTATCCTGACGATCAATATTAATGGTTTTACCCGGTGTGGTAATACTTGCAGTTGGTTTTAATGCAATTGCCACACGAATCGTTTGCCCAGATGAAATGCCACCCAAAATACCGCCCGCATGATTTGCCAAGAAACCATCGGTTGTTAACTCATCACGTGTTTCATGACCAAACTGTTCTGCAACAGCAAAACCATCACCAATCTCAACAGCTTTAACCGCATTAATACTCATCATCGCATGGGCAATGTCGGCATCTAAACGGTCAAATACAGGCTCGCCCCAACCTACTGGAACTTTTTCGGCAACGATTTCAAGCTTTGCACCACAACTTGTGCCTTGTTCACGCAATGAAGTCACTAAAGCTTCAAAACGAAGCACCGCATCAACATCACCACAGAAAAAAGGATTGTTCGGAACTTCTGCCCAATCTAATTTTTCTGCTTTTTCTGTGCCAATTTGCGTGACATGACCACGAATATCAATCGCAAACTTTTCAGCCAGATATTTTTTGGCAATCGCACCTGCCGCTACACGCATCGCTGTTTCACGCGCACTTGAACGACCGCCACCACGGTAATCACGAAAGCCATACTTTTGGGTATAAGTATAATCTGCATGCCCCGGACGGAAGGTTTGTGCAATATTGCCATAGTCTTTCGACTTTTGGTCGGTATTACGAATTAGCAAACCAATCGATGTACCTGTAGTTTTACCTTCAAATACACCTGAAATAATTTCAACTTCATCGGGTTCTTTACGTTGAGTTGCAAATTTAGAGGTGCCCGGCTTACGACGGTCTAAATCGTGTTGCAAATCAGCTTCAGAAAGTTCTAAACCTGGCGGAACACCATCGACAATTGCCATGAGGCCAACGCCATGAGATTCACCACAAGTCGTTACACGGAACAGCTGTCCAATACTATTACCTGCCATGTTCACAACTCCTTATGCTTGAACCGATTTTACAAATAAATCACGGTATTTACGGCATTGTTCTGCTGTTAAAGCAAAAATACCTGAACCACCTTTTTGGAATGTTAACCAATGAAAATCCACAGTATTAAAATTCTGTTTCATTGCCCATTCAGAATTACCGACTTCAATCACGATTAAGCCATCTTCAGTCAAGTAATCAGCAGCTTGCGCTAACATTTTACGCACTAAATCTAAACCATCTTGACCCGCAGCAAGTGCAAGTTCTGGCTCATGCAAAAATTCAGCAGGTAAATCAGCCATGTCTTCAGCATCCACATACGGAGGATTTGAAACGATTAAGTCATATTGATTTTCAGCAGGAATTTTTGCAAATAAGTCTGATTCCATCAATGCAACCTGATATTGCATATTGTGATGTTCAGCATTAATCGAAGCCACTTCTAAAGCTTCTTTAGAAATGTCGGTCGCATCCACTTCAGATTCAGGGAATGCATATGCCAAAGCAATTGCGATACAACCAGAACCTGTACACATATCTAAAATACGACGTGGCATTTTAGGATTTGTATTTTCAGGTAGATTATTTAAAGCTTCGCGTACTTGACCATTTTCATCTAAGCAGTACGGTGCAAAACGCTGATTAATCAATTCTGCAATCGGTGAACGTGGAATAAGCACACGTTCATCTACGTAATATGGCTTGTCACAGAAATACGCCAGATTCAATAAATAAGAGGTTGGCACTTTTTCATTGATACGACGTTCAAGCAAACTGATAAATTCTGCTTTTTCACTTGGCAATAATTTCGCATCTAAAATTTCTGGATTCGCACTCCAATCCAATGCCAATGTTTGCAATACTAAAGCCGAACTTTCAGCAAAAAAGTCTTCCGTACCTTGACCTAAATGTGCATCATATTGACGTAGAGCTGAAACACCAAAACGAATAAAATCGCGAATGGTAACTAGGTTTTCAGCGGCTTCCTGCAAATGTTCAGGGCTAATGGTCAGTTGATCCACTTAAGGCATCTCCAAGGTCGATATTTTTAAACGCCTTATGATACCTTGTTTTACTGGTTTTTATAACGCTTGCATGACATTCATGCACAATTAACTCAGACCTAATTGCTTACTTTGATAATAACCGACTTGGTTCATGGTCATCTCTAACTGGCACTTCGCTTGCCTTATTTTACCAAAATCACTTTTTAGTGCCGAATAACAGCGCTGTTCAACCTGATTTTGCCAAAGTTGACGCTGTTGTTTAATATTTACCATGTGCTGAGTATTATTTTCCAAAACTTTTTCGTAATACTTTTTCAGTAATTTATTTTGTTTTTCCTGTTCTGTACTGACACACTTTTTAATGATTTCTAGATCACCGTAAGCTTTATTTAAACACTGCGTATATACTGCTGAGTATCCATTAGCAAAAGCTGTACTTGACCCCAAAGCAATGATACATCCAAAAATGGCTGATCCGAATCGCATGACTTCCCCTTGTCGACATGACTCATTTAAAATTCTATTCTTTTATTTTATGAATAGTACAGTAATCATCTACAGATTCCTATCACAGCATGTTGAAATCTAAAGATCAAAAAAGCTCACTGCAATTTTCATATTGAATTCGGCACAAATGCCCTTATATTGAACACACTCTCATTCAATTCAGCATCGAATCTTTTATTATGAGTTATAAACACAACAATTTAATGGCAATGCGTCAAAATTATTGGAATGACACGTTATCCACTCAAGTTTTACATGAAAAAAAGTTTTTCCAAGAAATTCTCATTCAACACGGTATTTATGCAACAGCGACTGAAGATGATGCTAAATATCTATTTTTTAGTCTACCTAGCATTATCATTGTAAAAGGTTATTCACTTGGTTTTCAGCATGATACTGTTCAAGCCATGATTTTTCAGTATATTCAAAACAATAAAACGACGTTAATCCAAAAAAGTAACATTAAAATTCAATTTAATATGTAAGTAGCGGATATACAGCTCTTAACACATATTCTTTGTGATAAACACCTTTAAAAAGTACGCTTGCCCATGATTAGGCTCGCAACATAAAAGTACAGATTCATCTTCATAAAAGGTGCTTTTATTGAAAAATGCATTAAATATTCAGCATATTCATACTCTATTTAAGCATGTTGAACTTTTTTAATACGTCAATACACGTTAATATCCGCTACAATTAATTATTCTGCGACTTGCTGATTAAAGGATTTTGTTTAATGTCAGATCAGAACGATAAGCTTAAACAACTTAAAACTTCCTCTATGGATCGACGCTTATCTATCGCTAAAGCATCTTTACTAGCAGGAACTCGTTGGGCTGCATCTAATGCGACAACTATGTTTTCCAGTGAAGCAGAAAAAGAAAAGAAACGTAAAAAAGCCATGAAAGAACAAGCCGATTATCTTGTTTCTGAAATTGGTAAACTCAAAGGTTCGATCGTTAAAATTGGTCAAATGATGGCGCTGTATGGCGAACATTTTTTACCTGAAGAAATCACACAAGCGCTTAATACATTAAATAATCAAACCATTGCCCTTGCATGGCCAGCCATTAAACAGCATTTAGAACAACAATTAGGTTCTAAATTGCATGATTTAACGATTGACCATGAACCTTTAGGCACAGCCTCATTGGCACAAGTACATCGCGCCACTCGCAAATCAGATGGCTTGGAAATTGTTCTTAAAATCCAATATCCTGGTGTAGCCGATGCTATTGATTCAGATATGAGCTTATTTAAAAATATGCTTAAACTGACGCGCATCGTGCCGCAAACCCGTGAATTTGATCAATGGTTTGATGAAGTCCGCGAAATGCTGCATCGTGAAGTCAACTATGACATCGAAGCTGCGACTACGCGTCGTTTTGCAGCCCGTTTAAAAGATGACCCACGCTATGTCGTACCGCACATTATTGATGAGTACTGCACAGATCAAATTCTTTGTATGACCTTTGAACGTGGTGTCCCGATCAATAGCCCTGTGATGTTGTCGCTGCCTCAAGAACGTCGCAATCAACTTGGTGAAGCATCTTTAGAAATTGCCGTTCGTGAAATTTTTGAATGGGGCGAAATGCAAACCGATCCAAATTTTGGCAATTATTTGGTGCAATTGGGCAATGGATCAGACAGTAAAGATAAAATTGTACTGTTAGATTTTGGTGCTATTCGTCAATTTGATGAGCATTTGCTGAGCGTTGCTCGCAATTTAATTCAAGCAGGCTATCATCATAATATTGATGAAATGGTCAATGCCATGACTGGTTATGAATTCTTTGATTCCATTCCTCAAAGCATTAAACCCGACATGGCGAAAGTCTTTTTATTAGCCACTGAAGCCTTTAGTACAATCACAAATAATCCAGACTTACCTGAAGGCGTTATGGATGAACAACAGCGTTACGATTGGAAAAAGAGCCAACTACATAGCCGTGTAATGCAGCGTGCATCCAAATCAATGGCATCGCGTTATTTCAGCGTACCGCCAAAAGAATTTATGTTTATTAGCCGTAAATTCATTGGTGCATACACTTTTATGACCGTGATTGATGCAAAAACCAATGTCCGTAACATGGTTGAAAAATTCTTATAAAGCGGTCTTGACTAGAATGAGCTTATTGTCATTCTAGTCAATCCCCTATTTCTAATGCTAAATTAAAATCTAAAAAAATAAATATTATTCAGTAATTTAAGAAATTTTAAAAAAACTTAAAACCATTCATCTAAGTCAATTTTAATTGTCAGCAACGACATAGTCTTTTCCATGTTCACATGTCAGCATAAAAATACAAAAAATCAAAAACTGATGGACGATAATAATGACCAATATGGTAAACAAGGCACAAGGATTTGGGCTTTCACTGATCACCAAAATTGCGGGAAGTGATGTTCTTGATCAGCTCAAGCTACGTAAATTTTTGGAAAAATCGCTATATCAAGGCTCAAAAATTAGTTTTAAGACCTTAAGTAAAACCCAAAAAGTATTTAAAGCAGATGTAAATATCCACAAACAGCGTCTACCCAATCAGCAAAAATCACTCTTCGATTTAAACCTCACCGAAGAACAACAAATGACCTGTGATGCAATGGATCAATTTGCATCTGAAGTCCTCTATCCTTTAGCACATTCAGCAGATCAAGATGAAAAATTTCCCACTGTGCTTTGGCAACACTGTACAAATCTAGGATTAAATTACTATGCGCTTCCTGAAGCCTTAGGTGGCGTGGCAACAGAAAAAAATATTTTAAGTAATATTTTGATTGCTGAACATTTAGCTAAAGGTGATTTCAGCTTAACTGCGGGTTTACTTTCTACCTTCAGTGTCATAAATGCAATTACACAATGGGGTTCGGAAAAAATTCAAGCGACCTATTTACCCAGCTTTGCTAATGATAGCGACATCCAAGCAACGTTTGCCATACAAGAAGCAACCCCTGCATTTAATCCATTCAACTTAAAAACCAAAGCAATTTCAGACAATGGAAAATATAGCATTGATGGAGAAAAGACTCTGGTGATCTTAGGTGAAACGGCTGATCTATTGCTGGTAAATGCTGAACTTAATGGCTCACCAGAGGTGTTCATTGTAAAACGCGACCATACTATTACCGCTAAAAAAAGCACAGCCATGGGGATGAAAGCCGCTGAAACGGTCACTTTAAAATTCAACCAAACCCCTGCTGAACTGTTAGGTGATGAAGACTTTAATTATCCAGCTTTTTTAGACTTAGGTAATTTAATGTGGTGCGCTATGGCCGTAGGCACTTGTGAAGCAGTCAAAGCTTACTGTATTCAATATGCCAATGAACGCACTGCTTTTGGTGAACCCATTTCACATCGTCAAAGTGTGGCATTTATGATTGCAGATATGGCAATTGAAATTGATGCGATGCGTATGTTGATTTTAAATGCGGCAAGTCTTGCAGAAGCAGGTCAAGCTTTTCATCGCGAAGCCTATTTAGCACGGTTACTCTGTGCAGAAAAATCAATGCAAATTGGAACGAATGGTGTGCAAATTTTAGGCGGTCATGGCTTTACCAAAGAACACCCTGTAGAACGTTGGTATCGTGATTTACGTGCAACAGCAATCTTACATTCAGGCTTACATGCTTAATCTATAAAAATAAGGAATAAAGCACATGAACTTACAAAATCCTAAAAAATTTAAGCTACTGATAGATCAAGCCCATGAAACGGCTGTCAATGTACTGCGCCCCATTTCACGTAAATATGATAAAGCCGAACATAGCTACCCTAAAGAACTCGATATGTTTGCCTCAATCCTTGACGGGATGAACGATGGTGGCGAAGGTATGAACGCAGGTGCTGCCGTCGGAAAACGTGGCAACACCGAAGCTGGAAATAAAAATGGTGTCAATATGTCTACGGCACTCGGTGTCATTGAGATGTGCTATGGAGATACTGGATTATTACTCAGTATGCCACGTCAAGGTTTAGGTAATTCCGCAATCGCAGCTGTTGCAAATGACGAACAGCTAGAACGCTTCAAAGGCACATGGGCCGCAATGGCCATTACCGAATCTGGCTGTGGTTCAGATTCCGCAGCGATTCGTACCACTGCAACCAAAGATGGCGATGATTATATTTTAAATGGCGAAAAAATTTTCGTGACTTCAGGTGAACGTGCAGATTCTGTTGTTGTTTGGGCAAGCTTAGATAAAAAACAAGGTCGAGCTGCGATTAAATCCTTTGTCGTTCCGAAAGGAACTGCGGGAATGACAGTAGAACGTCTGGAACATAAACTCGGTATTAAAGCATCCGATACTGCCGTGATTAGCTTTATTGATTGCCGTGTACCGAGTCTAAATTTATTGGGTCATGCCGAAATTGATGTGGCAAAAGGTTTCGCTGGTGTCATGGAAACTTTTGATAACACTCGCCCTTTGGTCGCTGCAATGGCTGTAGGCTGTGCCAAAGCATCGCTAGAAAGAATTAAAGAAATTTTTAAAGATCAACTCGATGAAAATTATGCAACGCCCTATTTACAGACATCCTATATAGCCGCACAAATTTATCGGATGGAAGCAGAATGGGAAGCTGCACGTTTACTGACCATGAAAGCTGCGTGGATGGCTGACAATAAAAAACCAAACTCACGTGAAGCTTCTATTTCAAAAGCCAAAGCAGGACGAATTTGTAATGAAATTACATTAAAATGTGTCGAATTGGCTGCAACTGTTGGCTATAACGAAGATGAATTATTGGAAAAATGGGCGCGTGACTCAAAAATTCTCGACATTTTTGAAGGCACACAACAAATTCAACAACTCATTATTGCGCGTCGCGAATTAGGCAAAAATTCAAGTGAATTAAAATAGTTTTGTAATTTTTTAATCGAAAAAGAACTTACAAGAGATGAATTTTTTGTTATAAAAATCCATCTCTTTTTTTATTGTTATTGATTTAAGTTTATGTATCACATCAGACCGATCCAAGCCCAAGATAATACTGAAATTGCACGTATTATTCGCGAAGTTTCCAAAGAATTTAGACTCGCTGCTGAATCTGGTTTTGCCGTAGCTGATCCAATTTTAGATGATTTATACAGCGTATATTCACAGAAAAACAGCCAATATTGGATTATTGAAAATGAACATGGTCAAATATTTGGTGGCGGTGGTTTATCCGAACTAAAAGGTGATGAAACCATCCTAGAAATTCAAAAAATGTATTTTTTGCCTGAAATTCGCAGTTTAGGCTTTGCTAAGCAAATACTAGAAAAAAGTTTTCAATTTACTGAGCAACAAGGTTTTAAATCTTGTTATCTAGAAACGACCAAAGAATTGTGGCAAGCAATCAAACTGTATGAAAAATTAGGTTTTAAATATTTAGACCAACCTAAAGGAAATACTGGACATAGCCATGCTTGTGAAATTTGGATGCAAAAACTACTTTAATGTACGCCTAAATATTAGAGCGATAGAAAATCAGTCATTCTTCGACTCTGTTTTACCGACCAATGATCTCTATTTTGTACGCAATTACTTACAACTAAAGTATACAATCTCGGCTAGTTGAAATAGATCCAAAAATATATGATTAAATTATCAGGAAATAGGATGTTTCCAATAATAAAAATAATAAACGACACAAGCAGGATGCATAAAAGTAAGAAAAAGGTCTAACTTGAAATCTATATAAAATAAGCCTCATCACGTATGGGGCTTATTTTTCACTCAATTTTTTCAAACCTTAACAAGAACAAGCTAAATTTTGTACAGCTTCATCGAATACACTTTGTTAATGTAAAAATTCGAATACAAAATTCAGGATTTTTAACATGTCTAAAAAAGCATTATTTATTACTTCTAATGTTGGTATAGAACACGATGAACTAATCAAACCACTTGAATTTTTACAATCGAAAGGCATTGAAGTGATTCATGCTGCTGAAGAACAAAAGGAAGTACATACAGTTAAAAATGGTAAAGAATCTGCAACCTCTTATATTCCACAAACCACGTTAGCCAAAGTTTCAGCACAAGATTATGATATTTTGGTGATTCCTGGGGGAACTATAAATGCTGATATACTTAGGCTAAATCAAGATGCACATAGAATTATTCAATACTTCACAGATAATGCAAAACCTATTGCCGCTATTTGTCATGCACCTTGGGTTTTAATCAATGCTGGACGAATTAAAGATAAAATTTTAACCTCTTATAAAAGCATCCAATTGGATCTAGAAAATGCTGGCGGAAATTGGGTGAATGAAGATGTTCATCGTTGTAATATCCACAATTGGTCTTTGATTACTTCACGATGCCCAGACGATATTCCAGCTTTTAATGAAGCCATCTTAAAAGAATTAAGCAGTTAAAATACTCTTTAATGAATACTTTGCATCAAAATAATAAGATATTCTATTTATATGAAATAATTTATTTTCCAAAATCAGTCAATAATTTTAACATCAACATTTTTCACAAATTGAGTAAATAATACAAAACATCAACTATTGACTCTAGCGACTAAGGTCACTAGCATAACTTTCAATAAAATTTTACTTTTGGTTTCTAACCTTGTTGATTACATCTCACTTACAATCACAATTATTAAATACTCATTTCTGTATATTTAAATTCGCAACTATAGCCATTATTGCCCTAGCTTTTACAGGTTGTTCATCTTTAGGCAGTGGCTCAATTGCTAAACGGTCTGCTAAATTATCTATGGGCATACAAAAAGCTTATGCTGTTGAACCCAATACAGCAAATCGTGTATCGCCTATGATTGTTCAAAGTGCTGATAAGTATAATGTTGATCCATTACTATTAGCTGCCATGATTCGACAAGAATCAAGTTATAAAAACTATGCTATTTCACCTGTAGGTGCTGTTGGGCTTACTCAAATTATTCCACGTTATTGGCAACGAATATGTTCTGGGGATTTGATTGAAGAAAATAATAATATTAATTGTGGTACATATATTTTAGCCTCTTATAATAGCAAGGCTGGTAGTTGGCCGAAAGCCTTGGCCTATTACAATGTAGGCCCTACAGGTTATAACACTAACCACAAAATGAAGAAACAAGGTAAAAAATATGCACATCAAGTGCAACAACATCAGAAAACATTGAAAAGTGCATTATAGGTATAAGATGCCTATTGATTCATAAACAAGTAGATATAATCTTTACTGTTCAAAAAATAGCGAGTAAATAAAATTTTATCGCTTAACAGCCTTATGAAACTATGCTCTTCATCCATAATTTTAGAGTTTATCTGCAACAAAATTCGAGAAATTTCATTAAAGCCATTCTTTATCAAATTAGAGAAAATTATCCATGGCAAAATTTCTCTCAAGAGCTTACTAATTTAAACTCAATATTTAAAAATATAGTTGATACTTTAAAGATAGTTTTAAGTGACTAACTATAGTCAAACCGTCTAATTTCCCATACACAAATGAAAAACAACTGGAATAGCTGATCAATAGAATCAACAAGCCACTCTTTACGTTTGCGTTTAACCCATGCCCACATTTTTTCTATTGGATTTAAATCCATTTTCATCAAGATAAATGATGAGGGGATGATCTTTAAAAGATCAAGAGAATCACTAAACTTCTTTCTAAGCTCAGGATCTGGTTTTGGGTGGGTTAGCTTTAACTGCAATCTCCAATCGTCTTTTGCATTACCTATAGAAGATTGAGCACAAGAAAAACGCTGAGCACGCTCATCTGGGTATGAGTAATACTGTTACGCAAGGGGATGCTTTCAACTTCATTCTTTAATGCTTGATCATCGATTTTTGATGGTTTTCGAGGCCGTCTTCGCTTAGTTTCAATATACTTTTTCCAACTTAAAATCGTATTTTTATCAATTTCAAATTGTGAAGCAACTGCTCGGATGGAATAGTCTTCCTCAAGCTTAGCTAATACTTTCTTTCTAAAGTGTCCTGAATAACTCATAAAAAATTATTATATTTTAACAGCTTAACTATATTTTCAAATTATCGGTTTGATCTAAATCAGCTGCTTTAATACAAGTGATCTAGTAAATATTAACAAGCCCTAAGTAAAAAATAAACCTCAACGATTATCTATACAGCTCTTGAATATTTTTCATCATTCCTAATATTTAACTTTTATTTCTTTTATTCCCCACATAAAAAAACACCCCCAACGTTTAGGTTGGGGGTGTTTTTAGGAATAATGAGCTGGCGATGACTTACTCTCACATGGGTAACCCCACACTACCATCAGCGCGAAGAGGTTTCACTTCTGAGTTCGGGAAGGGATCAGGTGGTTCACTCTTGCTATTGTCGCCAGCACAACTGTTTATGGATACTTGCTTGGGTCTTATTTATGCACTTTTCAGTGTATGCCTTCGCTTTTTCCAAATGAGTTATTAACAGATTATGCTAAATTT